>JACMJO010000255.1 GCA_014380605.1 Fimbriimonadaceae bacterium
ATTGGAAAATGCTGGCAGAGCGAGTGGGATTCGAACCCACGAACCGTTCATCACGATTACGAGCTTTCCAGGCCCGCTCCATCGACCACTCGGACATCGCTCTGCGCTAGGACTTATTATGGCAGGTCGGGGAATTGCTTGAATGTTAGATTGCTGGATTGCTAGATTTGGATTTCAGAATCACCCATTCCAGCAATCAGGCAATCACCCCGGCCCCCAACTCGGCAAACCGCCGATAGCCTACCGAGCGATCTGAAACTCGAACCGTCCGTCCCGCTCTCAAGGCAAGTCGAGCGATTCGCTCCATGTTCCCACCTTCGGCGATCTGGACGAAAGACAAGGTCATCGCCAAACTGCCAACCAGCCGATCCCGGATCTTGTTGTTGATCCCAACGAAGTCCGCCTCTGGCCTAAACGGCGACACCACCAAGTCGGTGTGAGGATCGAACTGGTATCGCCAAAGCCGAGCCGCCCGAAACGCCTCGTCCTTCAAGTCTTCGCCAAGGACCTTAATCAGACCTCGATCAAGGCAAAGAATGCGAGGCGATCCCCAGCGCAAGGGAACAACTGCCGACCGCTGATACTCGGGTGTGTCGTGCCCGGCGACCAGAATTCCGCCGTCCAGAACAGCCTCCTCTGTGAGTTTCTCAATCTGATTCAGATCAGCCGGAAAGGAGTTTCGGGATGAGAGAACGCAAAACGTTTTGGCCTCGAGAAGCTTGGTGTTCCCATAGAGGAACAAAACGCCAGGCGGATCGGGGTCCATCTGCTCGATCCTTGTAGGATAGTGGGCATCGGCGGCGGTAACAAGCGTCACCCCGAGCCCGGCCAACCGCTTCTCGATCGCCTCGGTATCCTTTAACTGACGGGTGGCCAGGGATGAAGCCGCCCGCGTCGTTAGCTTATACTCCTCGCGATAAACCTCTGGCGATAGTCCAAGGAAATCCTCTGGCGACCTGCCTAGCAGGTTGTTCCGAGTCAGGATGCGAGTGACCGACTTGCCGCCGATTCCCGGCGTCATCGCGAGGTGCAGGGCAAAAGTGCGACTCTGCATCTATTTAGGCAACACTCCGACCGCTTGCTTGAAGATGGCCACTACTTTTGGCCCTAGCTCCAGCATGGCGTCGCCAACCATCCCATGGTCGACCTGCCCGCCGAGCCCTTCGCCCAAGTTGGTCACGATTGCGAGGAGGCCATATTGAATGCCCGATTCTTTCATGATCACCGCCTCGCTGGATGCCGTCATCCCCACGACATCGCCCAACTTGGCTAGCATCTGAATCTCATGCGGCGTCTCAAATCTCGGCCCGTTCAGTCCAAGGTACACGCCTCCATCTCGAACGACTATTCCGGCCAACAGAGCTCCTTCCAACAACGCCGCCCTAGAAGCACCGCCAAACGGTGCCGCGAACGGTGTGTGGATCACCTTGCGGTCGTGCAGGGTCAGATTTCGAAACGTGAGGTCCAGAAAGTCGGAGCAAACGACGATCGAGCCAACTGGCAGATTCAAAGATAGGGATCCAACCGCCGCAGATGCGAAGCAGAACTTCGCGCCCAGTTGCCTAAGCGCCGCCGCTATGGCCCGGTAGTTCACCAAGTGCGGAGGCACCGAGTGGCCCGCCGAGTGCCGACTAAGCAAAAACACCGACCGGCCCTCGATCTCTACCAGCCGCCCGCGTGCCACTCCGTAAGGCGTCGGCACATGCATCGCCTTTCCCGGTTCACTTGCAAGGAGGCTCCCTACCCCCGTTCCTCCGATCAATCCAACTTCTGCCCTCATTCGCTTTGGATTATAGATAAACTTTGCACATGACTCTTCGAGAGGTGCTCCATGCCCACATCCCAACCTTGAGCCGCGAGAGCACCGTCCGGGACGCTGTCGACAAGATGGACATCTACCAATTCCCGGGCCTTGTGGTGGTGGATGAGAACACGACCCCCATCGGCGTCTTGACAGAAGGCGACCTTTGCCGGGTGGCGACGACCAGAGAAAGCCTGACCGGCATGGCCGGGGAACCCGCCCTTGTACACGCCTCAAAGGACCCCACTACTGCCCACCCCGATACCGAAATTGGTGAGGCTTTTCACCTGATGCTTAACTCGGGCCTGACCCTGCTTCCGATTGTCGAGGAGCAGAGCCTGATGGGAGTGGTTCTCCGCGTCGATCTCATGCAGGCCATGATGTTGGACTGCACGGCTAACGAGTAGCCAGATCAAGCCATAGTAAAAACAATGATTGAAGAAGGCCAGCCATTTCCCGATTTCACCCTGAACGACCAGGACGGCAACGCCGTCTCTCTCGCGAGTCTTAATGGCCAGGAAACCGTCCTTTATTTCTATCCCAAGGACGACACGAGTGGCTGTACTGCTGAAGCCTGCGAATTCAGGGATTTGATGCCTTCAATCAAAGGCGCTCGAATCATCGGCATCAGCCCCGATAGCGAGAAATCGCACCGCAAGTTCATCGGTAAATACAATTTGAACTTCACCCTCCTTGCAGATGTCGATCAAACCTTGGCCAAAGCTTGTGACATCTGGGTCGAGAAAATGTTGTACGGAAAGAAGTACATGGGCGTCGAGCGAACGACCTACCTACTGGATGAGAACGGCGTGGTGGCTAAAGTCTGGAGAAAAGTGAACCCTGTGGGCCATGCCGCGGAGGTCCAAGCCGCTTTGGCCTAGCGACGGTAAACTGCTTGCATGGGCGAGAATATCACGGCCCCGAAGATTCGGGCGATGAAGGCATCCGGCGAGAAGATTGTCTGCCTAACCGCGTACGATGCCTACTTCGGGAAGCTTGCCGACAATGCGGGAGTCGATCTCATCTTAGTCGGAGACTCCGTCGCAAACGTGGTGTTGGGCTACCCGAATACCGTACCGGTAACGATGGATGAAATGCTTCACCACGTTCGAGCCGTGCATCGCGGTGTCCGACGTTCTCTTCTCGTCGCAGACATGCCATTCGGATCGTATAACGCGTCAGTAGAGCAGGCAGTTGAGAATGCTGTCAGCTTAGCTAAGGCAGGCGCTGAGTCCGTCAAACTTGAGGGCGATTACTCCGAAGCGATTGCGGCAATTGTCAAGACTGGTATCCCGGTAATGGGCCATGTCGGCATGACTCCTCAGTCCGTGAATAATTTTGGCGGATTCCGCGTTCAAGGACGGGGCGAGGCGGGTAAGGACGTTGTGTCGAAGGCGAAGAGTATTCAGGATGCGGGCGCATACGCGATTGTATTGGAGCTGATTCCAGCCGATCTTGCCGCCCAAATTACTGCCGAACTTAGTATCCCAACGATTGGTATCGGAGCCGGACAACAATGCGATGGGCAGATTCAAGTTCTGCACGATATCCTGGGCTTGTCGAGTGAGACTTTCAAGCATGCCAAGAGATTCGCGGAGGCCGAGAATCTCCTTGGCAAAGCAATTCGCGACTATTCTTGCGAAGTAAGGAATGAGTCTTTCCCAACGGTGGAGAACAGTTTTTGATTCTATGCGAATCGGCTGAACGCATTTCGAACGTGGCAAAAGGGAAGATAGGATTTGTGCCCACGATGGGCGCGTTTCACGAGGGCCACTTGCATCTCATGCGTCGAGCCCGAGAGGAAAACGATACCGTCGTCGTTTCGATCTTTGTAAATCCCCTGCAATTTGGCCCAAATGAGGATTTCGAGAAGTATCCGCGAGATTTAGCCTCGGATGCGGCGATGGCAGAGACGGTTGGAGTCGACATCGTGTTTACACCGTCGGTTGTCCAGGTTTATAAGAACCAGCCTACAACGACGATTCAGGTTCCACTAGTCGGAGATTTGTGGGAAGGTAGTCATCGGCCCGGCCACTTCGCGGGCGTTGCAACAGTTGTTGTTAAGCTATTCAATATGGTCCAGCCGAGAACAGCCTACTTTGGAAGAAAAGACTTCCAGCAATGTGCGGTAGTCCGACGGATGGTGGAAGACCTGAACATGAGTGTCAATCTGTCCATTGAACCCACGTTTCGAGAGTCGGATGGCCTCGCGATGTCGTCCCGGAATCGCTATTTGAGCACTGATGAGAGGTCAATTGCCCCAGAATTGTTTGAGGCGTTGAACAGCGATGCAGAGGCGATTCGGAACGGTGTTCCTATACCTGGAATTCTTCAGAGTAGACAGGAACTCCTCGGCAACTTGGGCTTCGTCGTGGATTATTATGCTTATGTAGATGATCTTACGCTCGAACCGCTGACTGCCCTCGTGGATTGCTCAACTCTAATTTGTGCAGCAACGCTCGGCTCAACTCGCCTCATTGATAATGTCCAAGTAGGGTAAACATATATTAGACTTGTCAAAACCGAGCAAGTTCTTGTATATTGGCTCCTTAGGTTTGAATCGATCATGCGAACAGTACAAAGTGTAAAGAACTCACTAAAATTCAAAGCCGCTCCAAAGGCGGGAATTTTATCGATCAAGATTGGCGTTAAAAAGTACAGCGTTCCGCTTGAAGCTAGGATGCTTAGCAATGGCGAATACTTATTCCTATCCTTCCCCGCATCATCCGAGCTTTATAAGGTTGCAAACAAGGAACTGAGCGCCCTTGATTCAAAGTCTGACGCCACAGACGCTCTCGCGGCATTGACGCCGAAGCGAAGGCGCGGCCGCAGGAAGAGGGAAGCAGTCGAAATGCCTGCCGAACTTGCGGCTGCTCTCAGTAACCTGCCCTCCGGATTCAAGCTTGGCTACTCAGCAGATGGATCGCCAAAGCTGGTCAAGACTAGAACGCGAAAGTCGAAGAAGAAGGCCTAGCGAAGCCTACATTTTCACGGCGAGTGGGTCACAATACCTTTCGCTATTCGCCGGCGTAGCTCAGTGGTAGAGCGGCTGTTTTGTAAACAGCGGGTCGCGGGTTCGAGTCCTGTCGCCGGCTCCAGAGTTCGAAATCCCCTGCTCCTAAGCAGGGGATCTTTTGATTTTCCTATTGAGGCTCGGCATCGGTTCGATGCTTGTCCGGATGCTCGATTACCAAGTCCCTCTGTTCGTCGCCGCCCGTTGCCGGTTGGTTCCGAGGCGCCGGAGGGAAGTCCGGCTTAATCGGGATCGAAGGCGGAATCACCTCTGGTCCCGGAAGAACCGTTGGAATCTCGGGCTCCGTTCGTTCCCCGGGCTCCGGCTGGAGATAGGGGTCATCAGGGTTGCGGTCGGGTCTCATAGTTTGTTCCCTGGAATTTAGTAAGCCGGAGTGGACACGCGAGCAGGCTCGGCTTTCCAAACTTCCACATCAGTCTCGCCATACTTAGCAAAGAGCGCCTGAGCGGTTTCGTAATCCAGATTGCCAGAAGGAACGCTAATGCTCAAGATCGCGCCGCCCTTTTCTACTTGGGTTGTGAATCGGTCGGCCACATCATGGGGTACGCCCTGATCTTTCATGTAGCCCGTGGCTCCGCCAGCAATAGCTCCAGCCGCTGTTGTCGCCGCTGTCCCGGCAAGTGCGGTTGCAAGTGCGCCGCCGCCGATTACCAAGCCAATACCTGGCACCAGAATAGATACTAGGGCCGCGGCTACACCGACGCCCAAGCCAATCCCCGCGCCTTTCGCTGCTCCAGAAGCTGCGTCGGCTCCCGTCGTCGTGGTAATTCCTTTTTCAGCGCTGTCAAGCTCTTCCGTTGCCGAGTTGTCGTTGTCCTGATAATCCTTTGGCATTACAAGGCTAATGTCTTCTGCCGCAGCACCGTGATCGAGAAGGGCTCCAACCGCGCTTTTTGCGGTCGATGCTTGTCTAAATGTAGCATAGATGTTTGTTCGCATTCGTTCTTCCTTTTGCCCCGGGGCAATTTGGTTTCTCTGAGACTTTGCAAACCGCAAAGAGCGACGACCGCTGGGAGGTTTTTTTATTGTTTTTCAACGGAGATTGGGCCTAGCCCGCGAAACCAAAGTCCAGATTTCATCTTCTAGGGAAGCGGAGAAATTTATGAACACATTTCAAGCAGGATTGGCAGACGTTTACGGAAATGTTGAGAAGAAACTCGGCAGCAAGGCGTGGATTTTGCCCTACGCAGTCGCAGCGGGCGCCTTTCTTTTGCAGAAGGGACTACTCAAGCGCAATACAACGCGCGCATTGATTTCAAGCGCCATGACGGGAGCGACTGCAGCGGGCCTGATGGGCGCCGGCAA
>JACMJO010000256.1 GCA_014380605.1 Fimbriimonadaceae bacterium
CATTTCTGTACGAGCTTTCGCGTCGCATCGGAGTAGGTCGAATTACAAACTGGTTGATGGGTCGATACCGTAACCCTCGCGAAGAGGATCGAGTGTTCCTTCTAATCGACCTTCGCAACTCCACACCGCTCGCCGAGAGCCTGGGCACCCGCCGGTTCAGTTTGCTGCTGCGAGATTTCTTTGACGATTTGACCGATCCTGTGCTTGAAACTTCGGGGGAAATCGACTCATATGTCGGTGATGAAGCAATCATCTCGTGGCCCCGAGCGAGGGGTATCGAGGACGCCAATGTATTGCGCTGTTTCACCCTCTTCAAGGAGCGGATTGCGGAACGAGCTTCAGAATATCAACGGCAGTTCGGCGTGGTTCCTACGTTTAAGGCGGCCATTCACGCCGGTCCCGTTGTGGCCACGGAAGTAGGTCAATCGCGGACGCAGTTGGTTTTGCACGGCGATGCGCTGAATACTGCTTCAAGGGTTTTGGGCGAGTGCAATGCCCTCGGAGTTGAGTTACTCGTCACCGACAGCGTGGCTGTTGCCCTGCAAGAAGTTGATGTCGTCCAGCTGGAGGATTTAGGGCAGTTCAAGTTGCGAGGCAAGGGAGAGAGCGTTGGGCTGTTGACGATGAGGTCTTGATAGCGCGTCAGGCCATTATGATGACTGGCGGCTTTGACAGGCTAGTGAAGTTAAGATTCATGGTGTTTTCCTCCAAGGACTGTTGAGGTTGACCGTCGACATCAAGCAAAACCGCAAGAAAAACGGAAGGATCTTTCGCTTCGTGCAAACACTACGAACCGCCGATTTGAACTTATAATGGACAAGGGGATGGATTCGTCAAGCCAAATCATGGACTGATGTCACTTCTTTAATCAATGTCCTGGCTCCCCACCCGTGACTCGTCATTTTGCTTGAAGCGACTACTCAATTGGTTTTAGACTTTCTACCCATTCGGCCTCGACCAACGTGGTTCCACCAACCTTGATCGGTACGTAGCCGTCCTTACATTCCCTGAGGATTTGGTAAATCCGTTGACGAGTTACTCCCAACTCTTTGGCAGCTTGAGGGATGGACCGCAATGAAGCTTTGGCGTCTTCGCGTCCTGCTAAGTGGGCCCCTCGGAACGAAACCAGTTTAGTAACCGAAGGGCCTATCAGGCGAGCGTGCTCCGAGGCTGTAGAGATTTGATATTCGAGTTGCAACCATCCAGGCCTAGGCGATGCCTCGATCGAGCGCATTCGCGCTTCCGTGGTTTGTGGAAGTTGCCATGAAGATTTCGCTCCCATCAACTACCCGCAAGCCGTTCAAACCACCGGCGATCTGACCGCCTTTAAGTTGCGGCGAGGAATGCTCCAGACCTATGTTGAGAACGGTTGGATGCCCCCCAATAACACCCTCACCGCTGAGGAGCGTAAGGGGCTCTGGAAGAGTCTCGTGCGAGAACACTTCGACGCTGAATCAATGACGGGAACGTTTGTCGATTGGCTGAAAGGGCGTTAGGGCCGACCATCACATTTACGCCATTATCCCCAAAAATGCCCGGCACCATGCTCTTTTGCAAGGGATGACCCGGGCCCGACCGCGAAGAACAGCAAATCCCGCGATAGCTACAGCGTAGGATAGGACAGACTCTCGCGGTATTGGCAGGAATACGGGATTGTGGCGATATGCGGCGGAATCAGTTCGTTGTCGCCCACTCGCCTGTCGCAACCTTCCAATCGTTTCCAAAGTATCCAGTTACTCGAATACCCTTGGATCCCTCGAGCAACGCCTCCGGGCCATACACAATCAGGTCGGGGAAAGCGGAACCGCTGGTGAAAACCGGGACGCGATCGCAAAGTCGCATCCCCACGATGTCGGTGCCGCCGATTACGGCTACGGAGGACTTGTCGCTTCCGCGGAGCGGGCGGATGAAAAGCGAGGCCAAACCCGATGTCACGGCAATTCTGTTGGCCCCATAACTGAACCGGCCCTTGGCTAATACGACTTCCGAATCCAGGAGTTTGGAGAACGCGGTGTTGGAGTCGGCATTGCCATACAGCACGTAGTTCCTATCCTCTCGCTTGTCGCTAACGGCAGTGTCAGGAAGGATGTCGACCGATCCGTTGCCCCGGTACCAAAACGTCTCGGCGTCGTATCGGGCTTTTGCAAAGGACCAAGCGTTTTCTTCGGGCGTACCTTTGGTTCCGTAGACGAAGGCAAAGCGGTTTTTATAGACGTCTTTGAATCCGCCATACCGCTCGGGATTCTTATCGCCAGGGTTTGGAGCGCCGCCAATTGACCACTTGCCATCCTTCTTGTAAAGAAAGACACGGTTGATTGTGGGCAAACTTGGTTCTAGGGTCTGGCCATCGATCTCGATCGTGATTTTCTTTCCGTCCGCAAGTACGCCAATTGCCAATGACAGTGCGGACACGTTTTGGGTCGTTCCAGAAAACTTGGCGAGTTGCGGGAACGATTTGAGTTGGATTCGGCTAAGGACAAATGGTTTCTCTTGCTGGTGGATGTGCGCCCAGTGCAACTGGGAAGAGACGCCTGGGGAAGCAGTCGTAAAGTCGACCTCCCGAACCTCGCTTATCCGGGGGAGACGCCTTTTACTGAAGAAATCGAAAATCGGAGCAAAATCGACGGCATCCGATCCCGGCTCGGGGCTTGCGTCCCACCAGTGCCCGGCCCCTTTCTCTTCATGCCATTGAAGATCCTTGTGGCCCGTCAACGCTTCTCGCATTTGCCTTGCCTGACTCACGGGCACGTTGTCATCGGCATCGCCATGAAGGATGTAAACTCCTCGGGCCAAGTAGTTGTTCTTGAGACCGAGTGTGTCGCTGGGCGAGCCCGCTCTCACCAGCATCTGCTCGACCGGCGTGGGATTCTCAAATCGCTGGCCGCCTCCATACGTTTGGAAGCTGATCCAGCCCGCGCTTGGCGCGATAGCGGCGAACAGATTGGGATAGTGAGCGCCCAATTGCCAAGTTCCATGTCCGCCCATGGAGTGCCCGGTCAGATAGATCTTAGTCGGGTCAGGCCTCAGTTCTTCTTTGGCGAGGGCCAATACTTCGAGGGCATCAAGACGGCCAATCTCTTCCCAGTCAAAGCCATAGGGTCTCCTATTAGTGGGAGCTACTAAGTGCCCCCAAGCCTTTGCCGAATAAGCTTCCGATTGCCCGATCGCTTCGACGCTCGCTCCATGGAGGCTCAGGAAAAGGGCTCGCTCCTCAATGACGCTGGTAGCCGGATTAACGGCGTAATACTGAACGCTTCCGTCGATCCCACTGAGGAAGGTCCGCTTGTAAGGTTCTCCTTTGATTCGATTGCGAAAACTGACTTTCTCCCTGTGAACCACCTTGCCCTGGCTCTCTAGTTCTAGAGTGACGCTTTCGAGGAAGCGGTGTGGGAGGAGAACGGGAACTTTGCGAACGCCAAGCGGCGGAATGGGCGGAAGCGCAGTGACGAAGTCTCCGCCAGTTACCTTCATCTTGAGGCCCATTACGGTGGCTTTCGACGCATTCCGGATGACGACCGCGCCATAGATCGGGCCAGTCTCTTTACCGTTGTAATCTGGGAGAGTGGTATCGCG
>JACMJO010000257.1 GCA_014380605.1 Fimbriimonadaceae bacterium
GACCATCAGTTCATCGGCGATGTTGGTGACGGTGATGCGGCATCGTTTGCGGAACGGCATCTCCCAATAGCAGTTGAAGGCGCTTCCCGGATTGACGCATACCGGAAGGGAAGAGAGCTGCGCGTACTTGCCCCAGCCGGAACAGAAGAAATCGCCGATCGGGCACTCGACAGAGGGGTGCTCCTGGTCGTCCCAATAGATTCTCAGGATGGTGTAGCGCCAGTTGCCGGTCGGGGTCAGCCAAATCTGTTGGATCGCGCCCGGGCCCTCGATATCGGCGACCACATGCTCTTGGCCAGGCTCAATCCGAACCAAGGGAGAGATCTTCCAACCTGGTCCCAGGTCCCGGGCGCACTTAGCGGCCACGCCATCGACGTCCATGCCTCCCTTGCCCTTCTCGCCGCTCGTATTCTCGGGGCTGATGGAGCGCGTCTTTGCGTTCGAGAGGCGAGACAGGTTGCCGAGGTTCATTCCTAGGCCGTTGAAGCTGGACATTCCCGGACTATAGCCGGTGTCCAGGTTCGGCATCAAGTTGATGTACCGATCAATCAGGAATTGATGCAGAATGAAAAAATGTTTCGACGTGGAAGCTTAACGGCCGCGGCGGCGATCGCCCCATTTGTTCTGTTTGCCTGCTCAGGAGCTTGGTCCAAGGCCTCCGTCCAAGCTGGCGCAAAGCCGGTTGTCACTCCTCTGAAGTCATCGGGAATCTACGATGTCAGCGAGAAAGTCGGCTGGACGATCTCCGGGTCAGGCATCTACAACTACGTGGCCAAGAAGAACAATCACACCCAGCTCTCTTCCGGCGTGGTCAATCTGTCGAAGTCGAGCGCGGGCGACACGGCCAAGATTGAGTTCGAAGTCAAAGAACCGTGCATGGTCTACTTGGAGGTAACCGAGACTGGGGGCAAACCGATGGCGTTTGGCGCAGCAGTCGCACCCACCAAACTTCGACCGGTGGTTCCCGCTCCAGCTGATTTCGATGAGTTCTGGAGAGGCAAGATAGCGGAGCTGAGGAAGGTTCCGGAGAATCCAGTGGTGACTCCCGGAGAGAGCGGCAAGCCAGACCTAAGCTACTCGCTGGTCCAGATGGACCACCTCAACGGAACCAAGGTCTATGGGCAACTCGCGAAGCCCTCCAAGACAGGCAAATATCCTGCACTTTTGGTCCTTCAATGGGCCAGCCCTCCCTACCCGCTCGATAAGTCTTGGGCAACCAACCCAGCGGCAGGAGGTTGGCTGGTGCTTAATATCCAACCCCACAACGTTCCGGTCAGTGGTCCTCCGGAGGTCTTTTCGGGAGTTCTGCCCGAAATCAAGAACTACGGTTCGATTGGGCAGCGGGACCGGGATCGCAACTACTTCGTGGAAATGTACTTGCGCGGATATCGGGCGGTGGACTTTCTCGCCAGGCATCCAGAATGGGACCGCCAGACGATCGTCGTCACCGGGGGGAGCATGGGCGGGCAGCAGTCGTTTGCGGTTGCCGGGCTCCATCCCCGGGTGACCCATATGATGGCCAACGAACCTGCGGGGTGCGACCTGAATGGCCCCAACCATGGACGCCAGAACAGCTACCCGTTCTATCCGACCGGCGACGCGCAGGCAATGGCGACGGCGGGATACATCGATGCCGTCAATTTCGCCCCCCGCATCCGGGCAACCTGCCTGGTCTCCATGGGGTTCATTGATACGGCCACGGCTCCAGCGGGAATCTGGACGGCGTTCAACCAGATTAAGGGACCCAAGGTCGCGGCACCGATGATCGACGCGGCTCATAACAACATCGCGACTTGGGAGCAGCAGCAGCCGTACTACAGTCGCCAATCGGAGTGGATGAAAGCCCTCGCTGCCGGCGATAAGGTCGACCTGAAATAGGCATGGTTGCTGTCACTCTTGCCGCTATGACGCTAACCCAATTTATCCCGATGTACATCGGAACTTACACGGACCCTCAGGGCAGTAAAGGCATCTATCGAGTTGAGCTCGACCTGACCAAAGGCAGTTTCACCGTGCCGGAGCTCGCCGCCGAAACCACCGCACCCAGTTACGTAGCGGTTCGCCCGGGCGGCAAGTCCCTTTACGCGGTGAACGAGTACAGCGAAGGAGAAGCATCGGCGTTTGCGATCGAACCGACCGGGTTGAGGAAGCTGAACACCGTAAAGTTTGATGGTCGGGGCCCTTGTCACATCTCGATGGACGCAGGCGGGCGGTGGCTGTTTATCTCCGCCTATGGAGGCGGCACGATGTCGATCCTTCCGATCAAAGCGGATGGTTCGATCGGGGAGGCGACGGAGAACTTCAAGAATCAGGGAATGGGTCCCAACAAGGGTCGGCAAGAGGCTCCACACATGCACTTTGCGGCCCCGTTTGGCAAGTTCGCCTACGCCTGCGACCTTGGCACCGACGAGGTCCTCGTGTTTGGGTTGAACGAGGAGACGGGAAAGCTTGCCTTTGTGACGCCTCGGGCAGGGAAGCCTGAACCCGGATCGGGCCCTCGACACTTCGTGATTCATCCCAACGGGAAGACTCTTTACGCTAACAATGAGATGACGTTGGGCGTGTCGGTGTTTGATCGCAACCTGGATTCTGGGCAGCTGAGCCTTGTGCAGACAATCTCCACTTTGCCCTACGGAGAACCGATCAAAGGCAAGTCCACCGCCGCAATCCGCATCCATCCAACCCTGCCTGTTCTTTATGTCTCGAACCGGGGCCACAACTCGATCGCAATTTTCGGGATCGAACCTGATGGGAAGCTAAAGTTGAAGGTCGTCCACATGCTTCCAGTGAAGGAGCCGCGCGACTTCGCTATCGATCCTTCAGGAACCTGGCTGGTTGCCGCAGGGCAGAACAGCGGGGAACTTATGTCGCTACGCATCGACCAGGCAACCGGCGAACTCGATCCAACGATTTACCGAGCCAAGGTTCCTAAGCCAGTCTGTGTGGCGTTCGCCCTTTAAACTTGTAGCGTGGACTCAAAGATCGGAGCCGTGAGCAGGGTTGGATTGTCGCGAAGAAACTTTTCAAAGCGCACTCGGTCAGAGACTCAACTCCAACGTCCCCGCAAAGAAGGATAGCGGCGGCAGGTTGATTACCGCTCGTCCTTCTGTGAAGCAAATCTCATCGTAACAATTCGACACCACCAGCGACTGGTCTTCGAAACCGTTTGCCGCTTTTGGATCAGACCCGGTCACGATCTCTCCATCGATGCGTTTGACCACCTTGCCACCCGCGACATCCACCAGCACGTCGACCTCTTTGTCCAAGCTTCTATTTACCAAGAACACTGAGAGGTTCTTTCCATTCAATATCGCGCTGGCATCGACGCCCGCCGCATCGCCATGGGTCTTGGAATGAACCTTTGGCCCCTCGATCCTCGTTTGCAGAGCGATACCCTCCCGACGCTTTGCCATCATTTCAATCGGATAGAAGATGGACTGCAGGATCATCTTGTCGCCGAGAGTCAGGATCGGTGCGATAACGTTCACGATCTGAGCCAAGTTGGCGATCTTTACGCTGTCGGCGTGACGGATGAAGCTATTGAGGAACTGAGCTACCACGAGGGCATCCTCAAGGTTGTAGACCTCTTCCAGAAGGTGTGGAGCAAGTTTATTGTGTCCATCGACGTGGTCGCCGGTTCTGGCTCGATACCAAACGTTCCACTCATCAAAGCTCAGCTTTACTTTACGCTTCGCTCGCTTTCGCGCCGCTACGTAGCTACAAACGCTATCTAGCTCCTCGATCTGTTTGTCGATAGCATTGCCCACGCACAGATAGTCTTCGGTATCGTCTTTTTCGTTGCCAACGTAGCTGTGGAGGCTGATGTACTCCACATCCTTGTGCAGATACTCCAAGACGGTCCGATCCCATTCCAAATAGCTGGGCAAAGTGGTGGCGCAAGATCCGCAGGCGACGAGTTCCACCGAAGGATCGAACATCTTCATCAGTCGTGCGGTCTGCTGAGCCCGAATCGCGTACTCCTGGGCAGGAACATGCCCGATCTGCCACGGCCCGTCCATCTCATTGCCGAGGCACCAAAGCCTGATGTCGTGAGGATCGGCATAGCCGTGCTCCACTCGCTTATCCGCCCAGTACGAGCCAGCTTTGCCATTACAATACTCGAGCCAGTTTCTGGCCTCGGCAGGCGTTCCAGTACCCAGGTTGACCGCCATCATCGGCGTCCAATCCATCTTGCGGCAAAGGTCCATGAACTCGTTTGTTCCGAACTGGTTCGGCTCCAAGCTTTGCCAAGCCAGATCGACCTTGGTTGGCCGCTCGTCGCGTGGCCCGACTCCATCGACCCAGTCGTAGCCGCTCACAAAGTTTCCGCCGGGATAGCGCATCGCCGTGAACTTCAGGCGTCTCAGGGCTTCCAAAACGTCCGTCCTGCAGCCCTGCTCGTCGGCATGCGGGCTGTCGGGCTCATAGACGCCTTGATAAACGGCTCGGCCCAAGTGTTCTAGGAAGCCGCCAAACACTCTTTCGTCGACGGGCGAGATGGCGAAGGATGGATGGATATGTAGAGTCGTGTTTTGCATAGTTCTGAACCGTTAATCTTTGAGGCCCGAGGACGCCATGCTCTCAATAATCTGTCTCTGAAATCCCAGAAATACAAAGAGCAAAGGCAACGTAGCCAAGACGCTGGTCGCCAGCGTCAAACCGTATTGAGTTGAGTAGGAACTCTGGAAGAGCGCGATCCCGACCGGAAGGGTGTAGTTCCGCACGGAATCCATGAACACCAAGGGGTTCACATAGTCGTTCCAAGATCCAATGAATGTGAACACAGCCAAGGTCGCAATCGCGGGTCCGCACAGGGGCAAAGTCACGTTCCAAAAGACTTGCCACAAAGAGCAACCATCAAGCAGTGCCGCATCCTCGATCGCGTCGGGAACCGACCTCATGAACTGGCTGAGCATGAAGACTCCGAAGCCGCTTGCCGCCGCCGGGAGGATAAGCGCCCCCGGGGAATCTAGCAAATGCATCCGACTCATGATCATGTAGA
>JACMJO010000258.1 GCA_014380605.1 Fimbriimonadaceae bacterium
ATAACTTCAGAGGGGTTTGCCAGAAGGGCTCGCGGTTAGGCACGCCTAAAAGCAGCGGGCGCGCGCGACGATAACGCTGCTGATGCAGGATTGCGTTCAGCTAATGCGCCACGCAGCGTCCGCGCGCATGCAATCGCACGAGCTGCTGAAGGAAGTGTTGAAAAAAACCAGCGCGAAACAGATCGCGGCGGACATGGGGTTATCGCTTTCCTTGATCTAGAAATGGGCCGAGCCACCGGCGGACGACAGCGGCAGCGGCGCCAACAATCCCCTCGACCGGATCGAGCAGCTCTTGCGCACCAGCAGGGATCACCGCGTGGCCCAATGGGTCTGCGAACGTGCCGGTGGATTTTTCATCACCAATCCCGATGCCAAGCCGCACCCGTATTCACTGATCCCCGCCACGAACGACATCGTGCAGGAGTTTGCTGATATGCTGCAGGTGATCGCGCTCGCGGCGTCTGACCAGAAGGTGACCAAGGAAGAGGCCAAAAATATCCGGGGCCGCTGGGAGGAGCTGAAAAGCGTGACCGAGGGATTCGTGCAAGCGGCCGAGAAAGGGAATTTTGCGGAGCTTGAAAAAGATCTTCAAAGCAAAGCAACGCGCTGATCGGACCGGCTAACGGGCGCGCAGGGGAAGGGATTGTGGTTGAGGATCAGTCAACCTGCGAAATAGGGCAGCAAATGAAGCGAAGATGCCCTGGTTTGTGAGGTTTCATGCGGGAATGCCCTCATTGTTTGTGTGTTTGCGGTCGCTGCACTCAAGGGCAAGCGAGCAGTCGCGTGATTGATGAATGAAGGCTGGCGAATGATGCGCTGTTGTAGAGGCGGTGAAAGGAAAGTGCCGGGGCATATAGAATGATGAATGTGCTGTTGTTTTGGCGTGCACGAATAACGGGCTGGGCATTCTTGCACGCTGTTGAGCAAAACTGACCGGTATTACGTTAGTTATTGAAAGTAACACTCGTTAAGCCCGGAAACTCGCGGGAATTTTTGAGAAATTTTCACGAAGACGGCCGCTGGCAAGCAACCTGCTGAAATGCGTCTAATTCATACCTCGCCAGGCTCAACCCCAGCGCGTGATGAATCCGACCCAACATCCAACAACAACACACACACACCAATGACAAAACATGTCATCCCACTCGGCGGCATCACCGCAGCCGCCGTGATCCTGGCCACCAGCGCCTCTGCTGAAATCAAGGTTAACGACAACCTCGCGTTCAGCGGTTACATCGTCGGTTCCGCGACGATGGCCGACCTGGATACATCGACGACCAGCAGCACGCTGGACGTGGACGCGATGAAGCTGACCACGGTCGCTAAATTCGCCCCGGTCACCGGCACGCTTAGCCTGTATTCGAGCTCCGACGACAAGCCGGTTTTCCTCGATGCGTTTGCCACGTATGATGCGGGCAACGGCCTCACCATCACGGGCGGCAAATTCCTCAGCTGGCTCGGCTACGAGGCCTTTGATCCCGTCAACATGACGCAGATCACGTATGGCTGGAACACGCTTCCCGGTGGCATGAGCGTCATCGGCATCCCCGCCTACCACAGTGGCGTGAAAATCGAGAGCACGGGCGACGGCTACACCGCCGGTTTTGCGGTGCTCGATTCCAACAATTACCTGACGCCCTACTACAAGGGCGACGGCCACCTCGACCATGGCGCGGGTTTCGAAGCCTACACCACTTTCAAGAGCGGCAACTTCACGACCTTCATCGGTGCGGCTTACGACAAGGATGACTGGGTCGATCTCGCTACCTACAGCGGCGACATCTGGGTTCAGTACAGTGCGGGCTCGAACACTTTCGCCGCCGAGCTCTGCTACGCCAACCAGGATCCCAAGACCGGCGACAACACCGCCAGCTACTTCTGGCTGCTCTTCGCAAAGCATGTCTTCTCTGACAAGTTCGCGCTCTCCGGTCGTGTTGCCGGCGGTAACGCCGATGGTACTCCTGCAGATGCCGAATATCTCAAGGGAACGATCGCTCCCGCCTGGACGATCACGCCGAACCTCGAGATCGTCGGTGAAGTCAGCTACACGACCTTCGATGGTCTTGGTTATGACGACGGCCTCTTCGCCGGTCTCCAGGCCCGTTTCAAGTTCTAATCGAAACAGGTTGTTTCTCCCCGGGTTGATGGTGCGCGACGCGCCCGTCAGCCCGCTCCACGCGCTCGCCAGGTATCAGCCAGCCGGTACGCGTGTTTTCCGACAGGAATGTTCACCGCTTTTTCGTCGGCTGCCCAGCCCGATAGGCTCAGCCGACGATCATCCCCACCCCTGACAAATTGTCCTCTATGATTACCAACGCTTCAAAATTCATCGCGGCTGGTGCGCTCGCTCTTGGCGCCACGCTCGCTTCCACTCAAGCCGCCGATAAGACCGTCAAGGTCGGCGTGCTTCATTCGCTCTCCGGCACGATGGCGATCTCGGAAACGTCCTTGCGCGACGTGCTCCTCTTCACCTTCGACGAGATCAACGCCAAAGGCGGCGTGCTTGGCCACAAGATCGAGCCGGTCGTCGTCGACGGCGCCTCAAACTGGCCGCTCTTCGCCGAAAAGGCCAAGCAGCTCCTCGAGCAGGATAAGGTCTCCGTGACCTTCGGCTGCTGGACCTCCGTGAGCCGCAAATCCGTCCTTCCCGTTTACGAGAAGAACAACGGCCTCCTCTTCTATCCCGTGCAGTACGAGGGCGAAGAAGAGTCCCAAAATGTTTTCTACACCGCTGAAGCCGTCAACCAGCAGGCCACGCCCGCCGTCGATTACCTCCTCGAGCAGGGCTACAAGAAGTTCTACCTGCTGGGTTCCGACTA
>JACMJO010000259.1 GCA_014380605.1 Fimbriimonadaceae bacterium
GCCCCAGTCTGGGCAAGCGCGACGGCAAGGTTTACGGTAACTGTGCTCTTTCCCACCCCGCCCTTTCCGCTTGCAATCGCGATCGCATGCTTGACGCCGGGGATCAGATCCTCCGCTTCCGTCTGCCGAACTCGAACCTGGGCGGTCATCTCGACCTGCACCTGCTGGACGCCTTCTAGCTTAAGAACCTCCTCCTCGCACTGCTGTTTGAGTTGCTCTTTCACCGGACAAGCTGGAGTAGTGAGCTCAACCTTAAAGGAAACCACCCCGCCTTCGATCCTTAGATCCTTGATGAAATTGAGGCTGACGATGTCCCGGTGAAGGTCCGGGTCTTGGACATTGCGGAGGGCAGCAAGAATGGCTTCTTCAGTCAGGGGCACCTTTACAGTGTGGCATGGGCGACCTGCCCATGGGTCCCATGACCTCCCAGGTCATGTCCTCTCTGCAAATTTAAAAAACGACCCGGTCAAGTCGCCATGCGGCCAAGCATCATCGTTCAATGATTCATGGCAACGCATTCTGAACAGCTCGAAAAACTTCACGACCTTATCGAAGGCATGCACACCGCCATGCTGACTACCTTCCGAGAAAACCAACTGCGTAGCCGTCCAATGGCGATTATCAAGAATGAAGACAACGTCCTCTGGTTCTTCACCTCTGCCGACTCCGAAAAGGCCCAGGAAATAGCTGCGGATGCCCACGTCAATGTGGCACTTGCCGACGAGAGCCATAACAAATACGTCTCCATTTCGGGAAAAGCCACCATCATTCACGATCCTAAGAAGGCAGAGGAGATGTGGACCGTGTTTGCAAAGGGCTGGTTCAAGGGGCCCGACGATCCAAGCTTAAGGATCATCCGCTTCGAAATGGACGGCGCCGAATACTGGGACGGCCCCTCGAGCAAAATGGTCTACCTCTTCAACCTCCTGGTCTCGGCAGTTACGGGCAAAGAAATGGGCATGGGCGAGAACGAAGAAGTTGCCGTCAGGTCGGCTTAATATCCCATCAAAAAACTTAAACCCGGGCTCAGGGGGGAGAGTTCTGAGCCCGGGTGGTCCTGGCCTTGGCCAAGACGGACGACGCAATATCCTAGTCAGCGTTTCAGCCGAGCGCCATTTGTAAGTCCCTCTTTAAAAGGCCCCTTGCTCGGAACAACCAACTTTTGATCGTTCCTTCGGGCGCCTTCAATTCGTCCGCAATCTCGTTGACGTCCATGTGGCGGAAGTGTCGCAGGAAGATGATCTGGCGATACTTGACCGGCAACCGGCCTATCGCTTCCACCACCAATTCCTTGGCGATACTGTCCTCCGCTTGGCTCGAGAGGCTCTCCGATCCGTCGCACAGCATGTACTCATGCTGATCGAGGGGATCGCTCTCGTGCTTACGGCTCCGCACCATGTCGATGCTTACGTTGGCGCAAATCCTACAAAGCCAGGGTTTTAGCGGGCGATTCGGATCGAAATCCTTAATCGCGCGAAACGCTTTCACCATGGTCTCTTGGACCGCATCGTTCGCATCGTCCGCGTTGCGCACTATCCGCATCGCGACTTGATTGAGCGTTGGTCGGTAGAGTTTTGATATGAGCTCAAAAGCGACCGACTCGCCTCTTTTTGCTCGCTGGATGAGTTGGCCCTCACAGCAGGGGACCGGCTCAAGTTTCATCTAGGTTTTCTTTTCTTCACCTCTCCCGCCATACATATTAAGATGTTTTATGTTTTTCGCAAGATGTCTTAGGAAAAGTTAGGCAGATATACCTATCTGCCTCATTTTCGGCAGATTCGAAACCCCGCAAAAGCACGGGGCAGAAAACTCTGGCCGACCCTGAGTAGGGCAAATTCCGTGCCGATTATTGCCTATACCTATGAGAGCACGGAAGCTTCTCTACACGGCGATGGCGATCGCGCCCGCGTTTTTGATGGCTGGAATCGGAGTCCATGCCCGAACGTTCGAAGATACGTTCGAGTGGCCAAATGCGAAGGGAGATCATTCCCGAGTAAACGCCTACGTTGGCTTGGTCCGCGAAACTCTCCCGTATGTGAGCATCAACCAGCTGGACGATGAGCCTCAGGTTCGCGAGATTGCAAAGACCTGGATCAGTGATTCTCAGGCTGGCATGATCAAGCCTTTGGTGCCAGTAGGCGCAGATGAACTCTACTTCTTTGGTCAGAAGGGTCGAATTCTCGATGCCAACTTGATGATGGTGCGCAAGCTGCAAATCTATGCAGACAGTCATATTGAAAAAGGCAACTTTCGGGAAGCCGCCATCGACCTGGTCCTTGGTTCTGATTCCTTGCAAGCGCTGAAGTACTCGAGTTTTGTAAGCTTGATGAGGCTGTCGCTGGTTCAATCGAGCCTGTTACGTCGCATTGAGTGTGTGTATCCGAAGCTAGGATCAAAAGACCGTGCCCACGTCGGGGCCTGCATGGAGCGGATGAAGGTCGACAAGCGGGCTTTTGACTTAATCGCAGTAAGGACCCAGCAAATTCTTTCCGCCGAGATTGCTCGGCACAAAGACACAGACAGGGCGTTTCGACAAGCTTCCACGACTGTCCCTCAAAATTCGTTTTATGAGCAACCCGCCCTGGCCAAAGCAAGGTCGGGAGAAGTGGGCCAAAGTTACGATGACGCTGAGTTTGCCATCATCAACGAAAGTATCGAAGCAAGTCAGTGCTTGATGGCCGACAAACGAAATAGGCTCAAGATCGCAGAGATCCTGAGCCTAGGTTCGAAGTGACCGTGTTCCTAATTATCGCCGATGTAAAGGATGCCCTTTCGGATATCTACCACAAACGGCATGTTCTGTAGCGCCCCCTGAGTTGCCTTGCGAGCGTCGTCCTCGGTTAGCGTCCACGACATCTCCGATTCAGCTTGCTGAGACTTCACAACCACCGAAACGCCATATTTATCGGCAATGACCATCGCTAGCTCCGTAAGAGAACCTTGGTTATCTGACGAATCTTTGCGAGTCGAGCCTGGGACGATCACGATCGTTGGAGGAATCTCACCTTTGACTTCCACGATAAACATGGCCGCGCTGGGCTGATCGTTCTTGATTTCGTTGATCCATCCATTGGAATCGACCTCATAGGTCTGCTCGCCCTCACTACCGCCGCGGATAACAACCGTGTGCTTGTCGGTCGGCTGATAGTTCATCTTCACGCCGCCAGGGGTCGGGCTGTATTCAATCTGCTCAATGGTCTTAGGTCGATTGATGTCTGGACTTACGGGACCTGGACCACCAAGAGAAGGCCCAGGACCTGACGCCATGTTGATGCTCAGATAAGCGCCAAACACCGCAGCACAGGCAAGCCCGCCAAAGGCTAGGTTACGGAGCCAAAGCGACCAACCCGGTTGGGCTGAGCGCTTCTTATCGTAAATACTTTTGTCGATTGCGGCACTGATGCGGTCGTTGAGTTCGAAGGGGACTTCGATTTGTTCGAATCTCAGCGATTCAAGCTCCTTCAAAGTGGTCTCGAATTGGGCATATTCGTCCCGCAGATTTACGTCTGCCTTCATTTTCGCCTCAAATGATTGGGCGAGCCCGGCATCTAGCGTGCCTTCTGAGTACGCTGAGAAATACTCTCTTGCTTTTTCGTTCGTCATCCTTCACACCCCCGTAATCGGGGTAAACATTTCAACTCAATCTTCCCGTGGTAGCTTCCGTTTGGCACACTGCCCACTTGAATCTAGAAAGTGTGACTTGGCTAGATTTGGAAAAGTTCCGCATCTTTTTGCAACAAATCTCTCAAAGTCAAACGAGCCCTATTCAGGCGGCTCTTTACCGTCCCAATCGGTAGGTCTAAAGACGCGGCGATCTCTTCGTAGGACATCGACTCCGCGTGATACATAACAATCATCGCGCGCTGGTATTCCGGCAGCTTTCCAACTGCGACCTCGAATCGCACTTCCCTTTCACCACGCTCCGTGATATCGTGCGGCGAAGCAGAGTCGTCTTCGATTTGCAGCTCAACGTCGCCCTCCGAAGTGACTAAGGCAGATTCAATGCTGATGGCCTGGCGAGATTTTTCCTTCTTCCTGATGTCTAGGAAGCAGTTCGTCATGATTCGGTAGAGCCAGGTGGTGAATGCGCTCTGCCCTTTGAAGTTCTGAATGGCGTTGTACACGCGCACAAAGCCCTCCGCAACCACATCCGAGGCTTCTTCCGCGTTGCGGGTCAGGCGGAAAGCGTATTGATAAGCTCGAACGCTGTGCTTGGCAATCAACGCATCGAAAGATGATCGGTCGCCGCCTTGAGCGCGCCGGATCAACATCTCATCATCGAGGTGGCTTTCGCTCATAGACTAATGCGAGACTATCGACTTCGGCCCTTTCTGAACCGCCTCCTGAATCGCCCGTTGCTCCTCTTGAGAGAGACTGCGCTCGGACTTTCCGGCCATGAGAGGTTTGCTGTAGACGCGACAGTCGGACCGGCCGATCAGGCTGGTGAGAAGGGCTCCGTCGCCCCGATCGTCATAGATGGCCAGTGCAAAGCTCTGGCTACCCCCGACATCCTCAAAGGCGTCGTACTTCACCAATCCCAAATGTCGCTTTGCCCCTGTCATTTTGTCCTCGAGGATCAAAACGCGCTCTCCCAGACCATCTATCTGCGTCTGAATCTGCATACGCTCCCTTAGATGATCGTACAACAATCTTTCGAGGTTTTCACCTTTGACCCCGTCCATCAAGTCTTTCCACCGGGAGTTTAAACGCTTGATCTTCCTGGATTGAAGGAAGAACGCGATGCCCAGCGCCAAGGAAAGAACGAAGAGGAGAAGGATCGCTTGCGGTGAGTTTGCCGCCAAGGACTTAAAGACACTGTCCATAGAAGTAGGGAATAAGATGCTAATAGAGTATAGCGGACCCGATTCCAACAAACCCGCTAAAATGGATTCCATATGAAGTCGACCCGCAAGCGAGCCATTACTGGATTCGGAGTTATCCTTCTTTTCCTTTTGGCATTCGCACTCTACTTCCACTTCACATTCACCACGGTGGTCGTATCGGGCGATTCTATGTTGCCTACTCTTAAGAACGGACAGCGAGTGTTGACCAGCAAGGCTTACTGGCTCGTTGGCCCCATCGGAGTGAAGGACGTGGTGGTGATAAAAGACGATGGCCCCACCGGCTATATCATCAAGCGGGTTTATCGGATGCCGGGAGAGGTGGTCGAGTGGTACAACGTCCCGGATAGCGTGGATGTGCGCGAGGGAGAGTACAAAGTGCCCCCGAACCATGTCTATGTGCTGGGCGACAATCGAGAGGTCTCAGAAGACAGCCGACGATTTGGACCGGTTCTCCTTTCAAACATAATTGGAAAGGTCGTTATTAGGCAATGAAACGATTCCCCTCGGGATCGTTTGGACGTCAGAGGCTTCAGTTTTTTCCCGCCCCGTTCAAAGCTCCCTTGCGCACATTTGCCGTCCTCGTCTTTGCCTGGCAGGAGGATCAAGTCGTGATCTGCGATATCGAAGACCGAGGTTGGTGCATCCCCAGTGGCCGAGTGGAAGCCAACGAGTCCTCCCTCGAAGCGGCCCATCGCGAAGCGAAAGAGGAAGGCGGAGTCGATCTGGAGCGAGTTCAGTACATCGGCTGCTACCAAATCAGCGAACGCCGAGAAGTCCGCTGGGCGGATTGCTTCGCCGCAAAGGTCTTGAAGGTCGGCGAAATCTCGATGAAGGAAGAGTCCCTCGGGATGAAGTTGGTAAAGGTGGAGGAACTTCCCGCCATTTACCACCTTTGGAATCCTCTGACCGAAGCGGTATTCCACTATAGCCATGAGGTCGTGAAGCGTCTAAGCGACAGCCGTTGTAGCTAGATCGTCTCATGTTAATACGACAGATCGCTATCAATTGTCAGATGAATATATGACATGACAACTAAGAATTCATCCGATCCTAGACATACTGCTCGACCGCAATGGGCTGGCCGATGCTAAGCAGATACTCCGCAATCTGAACCGCATTCAGGGCCGCGCCCTTCAGAAGCTGGTCCCCTGCCACAAACATAGAAATCGCACTGGGATGGGACAGGTCCTTTCTGATTCGACCCACCAAAACATCGCCTTGCCCGCTCGCCGTGATCGGCATGGGGAAAGTGTTCGTCTCGCGATCGTCCACCAACTTAACGCCCGGTGCCGTCGCCAAGCACTCTCTGATTCTCGCTTCGCTCGGCGCCTCGCCCTCGAATTCGATCGTGATCGATTCGCTGTGGGCACGAACGACCGGAACCCGAATACAGGTCACGTTGATTCTCAGATTGGGCATCTCCAGAATTTTTCTGGACTCCTGAATAACCTTCCACTCCTCCTCGTTATAGCCATGCTCGTTGATTGGCGTGTTGTGGCTGAATAAGTTAAAAGCATAGGGATGCGGCAACACCTTGTCCCTCGTCCCTCGTCCCTCGTCCTTGGACCCCAAAGCGTCGGCCGTCTCCGACAACAGTTCGTCCATCACCTTCGCCCCGCCGCCGCTGGCACTCTGGTAGGTACTCACGACGATCCGCTCGATCTTCCCAAGTTCCCGCAATGGATTCACCGCAACGAGCAGAATAATCGCTGTGCAATTTGGAACGGCGATCAACTTCGTCGCTGGAGTCATCGCGTGCGGATTGACCTCCGGGATAACCAACGGAACATTCGGGTCCATCCGGAATGCGCTGGAGTTGTCGATAACGTACGCCCCCGCGTCCAAAGCGGAAGGAGCCAGCGCCTTAGATCGGGAAGCCCCAGCGCTGAAAAATGCAAAATCCACACCCTTGAACGATTCCGGCTTCGCTTCCTCCACTGTGTACGTCTCGCCTTTATAGATGGAGGTTTTTCCAACCGATCTCTCGCTCGCCAGCAGTTTGAGGTTGCCCACCGGGAAATTACGCTCGTCAAAGAGGCGGAGAAACTCGTTGCCTACTGCTCCCGTCGCACCGACGATCGCCACATTGAAACCTTTGGACACTCTCATTAGATACCAGATTGTCAACTTCCGCACTTGGGACGTTCAAGAATCCGTTCAAGTATTCGGCACGCTGTTGTACACTCAAATCAACATTGAGGGAGCGGGGATTTGCGCCTGACACCGAATGAATCGGCACTGGACTTATCGTTCGATTGCGACCCTAGCGGGGTGAAGCGAACCGAGTTTCCGGGCCTCAGCTATCTGAAGCTAGAGGCCTTCTCCGTTTCTGTGCCCAAATCCACCGGGGGATCTATCGGAGTCGCGTCCGGCGTCAACGTGCTGGGCGTCAACATGGACGGCGCGATCATCGCAAGATCCACTTCGTCGAGCCGCGTCATCATCGTGCCGCCGCGAAGCATGTTCTTCATTAAAGGATTCGTGCGCCTGAGCGCACTCGCCGCTAAGGGCGAACATCGACTGCAAACCCTTTCCTGGCATTCTGCTTCCCTTCCATCCCTCGATCAATGGCTCCAAACACTTGCTCCTGGGCGAAACACCAAAGGGATGTCAAGAAACGTTGGCTGTAAACCGATCGACCCTGACTTTGTGGAGACGATCAAGAGGTTTGAAGAAGCAAAGTTGGAAAGAACCGAGATTACTGAGCCCCTGTTGCTCTCGGTAGTTTACGAGTCGGTCGGTCGGATCATGGTTGGCAGCGATGAAATGCAACTCTCTCCACTCCCAAGGGGTTTGCCCGAACCTATAACCAAACTCACCGAAGCCGTACGAAAGAAACCCAACGGTAACTGGTCCCTTAAAGAGGCTTCCGACATGGCAAGCTACTCGCCGTTCCACTTTTCCCGGGTTTTCAAGCAGATGGTGGGATACGGTTTCCACGAGTACGTAGATCGCTGCCGGACGGAGCTAGCCGTGAACATGCTCGTCACATCGGACATAGCCGTGGACAACGTCGCGACCAATTCCGGCTTCGGAACCACCCAAGGGCTCAGGGAATCGGTTCGCGATTATCTCGGCCTGGTGCCTTCAGAATTCAGATCGTTGCCCGAAGTCTATGAAACAAGTGGCGTTTAGGGGAACGTTGGATTGCGGAATTGCTTGAGTGCTGGATTGCGGAATTCCCTAACTGCCTAATCCAATCTAGCATTCAAGCAATCAAGCAATCCAGCAATTCCTAAAGCTTCAAAATCCGAACCGCCGACTCCATATCCTTGTCGCCTCGGCCGCTCATGTTCACGATCACTCGCGTGCCTTCGGGCAACAATTTGCGATCTGAAAGCACGGCAAACGCATGGGCAGACTCGAAGGCCGGGATTAGCCCCTCCATTTCCGCCAGCAACCTAAACATATCCAAAGCCTCTTCGTCGGTCGCCGCCGTGTACTCTGCCCGACCGATATCCTTCAGATAAGAATGCTCCGCGCCGACCCCTGGGTAATCCAGGCCGGCCGAGACCGAATGGGTACCGAGGACTTGGCCGTTTTCATCCTGCATGAGATAGCTGAACGAACCATGCAGAACCCCCGGAGAACCCACGGTTAGAGGCGCAGCATGCTGGCCAGAAGCCAAGCCCAAACCACCCGCCTCGACCCCGATAAGCCGAACTTCAGGATCGTCCATAAAGCCTGTGAAAAAACCGATCGCATTGGAGCCCCCGCCAACACATGCTATCGCCGCCTCGGGAAGTCGTCCATACCGCTCAAGATACTGAGCCCGAGCCTCGTCGCCGATAACCCTCTGGAACTCCCGCACCATATAGGGATAAGGATGGGGGCCGGCCGCGGTGCCGATAATGTAGTGGGTATCCCCAACGTTGGTCACCCAGTCGCGCATCGCCTCATTGAGGGCGTCCTTCAGAGTTTTGGTCCCGCTGGAAACCGGGTGTACGGTCGCACCCAACAGCTTCATGCGGAAGACGTTGAGCTGTTGGCGCACGCAGTCTTCCTCGCCCATATAGACCTCGCACTTCATTCCGAACAGGGCGCATACGGTCGCGGTCGCCACGCCATGCTGTCCCGCGCCGGTCTCAGCGATGATCCGCTTCTTTCCCATCCGACGAGCCAACAGCGCCTGCCCCAGGGCATTGTTGATCTTGTGTGCGCCCGTATGGTTGAGGTCTTCGCGCTTTACAACCACGTGCAAGCCGAACTTCTCGCTAAGCCGCCGAGCCTCGGTCAATGGAGTGGGCCGACCCACAAATTCGGAAAGGTAAGTCTCGAACTCCTCCCGAAATGCTGGATCTGCCCAAGCTCGATCAAACTCCAAAGTGAGTTCCTCAAGAGCTGGCATTAAGGTTTCAGGAACGAATCGACCGCCATAAGCGCCGAACCGCCCCTTTGAATCGGGTCGTGAGAGCATCGGTACATGTATTCTACGCGAGTTACCGGCTTGAACTCCCCTCGACCACCTATGAGCGATGCATTGAATTCATTGACCCTGAGGTCCTAACTCACTCTCAGCTCTCAACTCTCAACTCTGGACTCTCCACCGCTCCCCAAAACCCCACTCCTCACCGCCATCGACGTCCCGCCCGCCACCAACGCCGGGAGCATAAAGACGTTCACAAATGGCAGCAGCGACAGCAACCCAGAGGCAACCTGGAACCCAAACCACCCCTTCATCTTGGTGGCGACCGGCCACTGCTGGCCCACCGTTCGATCATATCGGAGGAACGCGGGCGAGGTGTAGTCTAAAACCCCCAACCAGCCCGCAAGGATCACCGGAGCGATAAACGGAATCACCCAGCCGCAAAACAGGGAGAGGATTGCAATGAAAATAGCAAACAAGCCGCGAGAAACGCTATCGCTCACGATTCGCCCTGTCGGTAAAGTCGACTTCCGACCCGGCTGTCCCGTGATCTGTTCTTCGACTCTTTGCGACAACTCATCCCAAAGGAACGAACTCGTGATCGATGTAATCAACAGAAAAACAAACCCTGCTAGAAAGAACCAAACAACCACATATGTCAAGGAGACCAAAGTCTTGGCAATCCCAGAAAGCCCCGACTCTGTTCCTAAGCGGGCTTCCAAAGCCCCCTGGATCCAAGGCACCAACGCAAAGTAGCCGATGACGACAACTGCCAAAAAGATCAGGGTCGACCACATCCAGGGGACGAGGATGTACCGCCAATACCGGCGATCCATAAAAACCATTCGAAAGCCCTCGGCAATAAAACCCATCGCCATTAAGACGGATGTCGAGAAGGCGAGGTGGCAGAAAATAGAAAAGCGGCATCACGGAAACCGTGATGCCGCTTTTTGGGCTATCGCTAGCGAACTACCAGTTCGCCGACTTCTTAGCAGAAGCGGATGTCGGGTTTGGCAACGCCTTGTCCGCCCATTTCTTGAGGCCGAAAACGATTCCGAACCCAATTGCGGCAAAGACTCCAGCCCACGCAAACGTTCCAACCTTTGATGCCGGACCGTTGGCTTTCAGCGCGGCGGCCGCGACGGCAAGGTCCCGCTTTGCGGATTCGCTCTGTTGCGGAACCCCGTTGTGAGGCCGCATCGCATTGGCAACTGCATTCCTCGCATTGGGATCGTTAGTCATCGCGGGGGCAGTGGTGCCTCCATCAATGCCTGGAACGCCGCCAACTTCCCCTATTTGGGGAAGGTGGCTTTGCTGAGCTGCCCGCTCACTCTCTGAGTGTTCCCGCTTGTGCATGCCGGCCGGGACGCCGCCCAAGTTGATGGGTGCGAAGCAAAAGCCAAATGCGGCGGTCAATAGTAGGCTAAGGATTAGCTTTTTCATTTCTGTTTCGTCCTAGATTCCTGAATAGAAAGAGAACCCTCGATCTTGCCACGCGCTTCGCAACATAACTGGGCTACGTGGCAACTGAAGGTCGATCAACGGTTGCTTGTTGATGCCCTTCTCGCGAATTCTGTTGTCGTAGTTCATGTACATGGGAAGCGAGAAGACGACCATCGCCTCGTCCTTTGAGATGATGGAGCCATTGAACTGGACTCCACCGCCACCGGTACCCACGTCTCCTCCGCCAACGAAGTTGGTATAGAGGATGGCGTCGATCTGGTTAACGCTCTCATCGATCGAGTCGAGATAGTTGTCGCCCATCGTGCTTTGGTACTTCTTGAATCCAGTCCCATCGACCTGCATCGCATCGAATGGGGGAATCCAGTTTCCGTTGTCGTCGTAATGACCCTTGGTGAACGGCGGAGTCATGTATGTCAGCGGATAAGGAGTTCGAAAGTCCTTGGGATTGCCAAGCATGACGGAGCCTCGTGCCGCCAAGGCGATCATGTCCTTCTTCTCGTTGGCGTTATCGATCGCTTGCAAGTCCGAGCCACGGAAGTCGGGTGGATTCTTGTAGCGGATCGAGCCGACCACGTGGACATTTCGACCTGTATAGATCGTGCCCTGACCTTCAACGTAGCCCTTGATGACGCAGTCTTGCGTGAACGTTACCGGGCCATGAATCTTGATGGGCTTCGCTGAAGTGCCAATAAGCGCGGCGGATCCATTGACGACTCCATTGGTATCGATGCGCTTGTATGCACCGGCACCGCTGTTGAGTGATTGGTCCCAAACCTCTACCTTGGCGGACTGGCCATAGTTCGGATTTGCAGTGCCGTCGCCGTAGTACTGTTTCTGATTGGTATACGCGGCACTGAGCGCTGTATAGTGCGAGATATCGCTCAAGTCAGGCATGATGACCTCTTGAGTCGGATTGGGGTCGAGGGTCGTTGGCGTTGGCGTCGTTCCAACCGTCTGCCGGTCCCAAGATTTGACTCCATTGGTGTCTCCCAAGACGGCGCCGCCAATCTTGTTATTGGTGATGCCTCCTATTGAGTCGAATCCAAAGTCGCGCCATGTATCGTACTGGGCAGAACCCTTAGCACCGAACACGCCGGATGTATACGCTTGTCGAGCTCGCGGGTTGAGTGCGTTGTTAACTGCATAGGTCCCGTTGCTCCACTTGACGGGAGGTGCATTGATGAGACCTGCCGCAGGTGGCGAAAGCTTTTCGTTGTTAGACGCATAGATCGACCCATTGATCGTTGGCGTTCCCCCGGAGAAGTCGAAGTTTCCGTTCGCCCTCATGTCGCCATTGATAATCAGATCGTTCTGGCTGAATCCGGTCATCCAGCCGTAGTTGTTCACAAAGTAGGTGTAGTCGAACACCTGGCTTCGCGCCAGCTCATAGGTTGCCATGACGTCGACCACTTTCTGAGGTTCGTCATTGTCCAACTGGCCGTCTGCATCGCGATCCACCCAGCCAACCGCACGAACGGTGATAATCCTTTGATAGGTGCTTCCGTTAGGGGCATACTGCCCGACCACGCCAGCCGAGAATCGTCCAACGCCCGGAATGGTGCCGGCAAGATTTACCGTCGGAGTATCCTTCGAAGAACCTTGGGTTTCGTCGTCCAAGTCATCGAATTTCTGCGACGCCTTGAATGGACGCCACAACTGCCGAAGGACAGACTGCACGCCCGCCTCACATAGGTGGGTCGTCTGCGCATCGAACGTCTGGCGCTTCGAACTCCTATACTGTCCCGTCGCGTGATTCACGTATGTAACCGTGCCCACGGCGACCAATGACATCAGCACAAACGAGGCGACGAATGCCGCTCCTCGCTGCAACCTGCGTCTGTTTCTATTGACTCCTCTCATTTTGGTTCTCCCCCTTATCGGGTCAGCTCCGGAATATTTCTCAAGAAAACGTTCTCTCTGGCACGGCCATATTGGTGGGCGCCACGAATTCCGTTTTCTTTCGTGACCACCATCACGGCTAGGGAACGGGTGATCGTTCCTGCGCCTGGCTTGAATAGCTTGTAGGTAACGGAAAAGCCCGAGTTTGGATCCGTCGGGAATACGTTTTTGCAGATGGTTCTGGCAACGCCTGCATCGACGACCCTGACGGTCGTCCCATACTTCTCGATTCGACGGGTAACTCCGTCCCAGGTCATCGGCATAATGTATTCGCCGTTGACATCCTTGGTGGCTTCTCGATAGGTGAGCCCCATGCCGTCTCCGTCAACAACGACCGACATGGCCTCGCGCAGTTCTTTACCCATCGTTTTGATGGAGTTCTGAACCTGCGAGTTGGCTTGAATCTTCTGTTCGCCTTGGAGCCAGGTTTGAGTGCTGCTCAAAAATGTTCCGATTGCGGCGGACAAAACAAGCACGGTCGCCGCCGATGCCATAACGACCTCAGCGAGCGTTGATCCTTGTCTTTTCGATCTTTTTCGAGTCACGGAAAACCTCCTCACAAGTTTGCGATGAGCGTTCCAAGGGCCACGGATTTTGCTTGTCCTCGGTCGCTCCAGTTGATGGTCACGGTGACACGACGGAGGTCTAAGTCGATTTGCTCGATCTTAACTCGGCCCGTTCCTTGAGTAAGAACCGTGGCCGGAGAATCCAGATTCGTGTTATCGGTATTGGTAAATGCGTAGGTGCCCGTCGCAACTTCGGCGGTGCTGTCGA
>JACMJO010000260.1 GCA_014380605.1 Fimbriimonadaceae bacterium
CCAGACCCTTGCCGACTTTGGCGAGGCATGCGAGTTCTTCTTGGTAGATCAAGTGGAATTTGATCAGAAAGCGGTTGAAAAGTGGTTTGGCCAGGAACATGTGGGCCAACTGTTTGACTTCCTTTTGGAGCGATTCTCGGCAAGCTCAACGGCCTCTGTAGAATGGTGTGAGGGTCTGATCAAGGAGTTTGCTGAGGAGAACGGGTTTGAAAAGATCGGCCCTGTAGTCCACCCCACTCGGGTCGCCTTGACCGGCAAAACGGTCGGACCCGGATTGTTTGAGTTGATGAGTGTCTTAGGTACAGCTCGAATGATCAAACGTCTTGAACGGGCTAAAACGATGCTTGCTCCATGATCCGAATCTACAACACCCAAGCCGATGACCCAAGACCCTTCCTCCAATCCCGAAGTGTTCGGTACGAGGAGTCAGTCGGTCAGGTTGTGTCAGACATCATTCAGGATGTCCGTGAACGGGGCGATCTCGCCCTTCTGGACAGCGCTCGCAAGTTTGATTCCCCAGGCATCGACCGAATCCTCGCCACCCCGCAGGAAATCGATGGGGCCATGCCTCTTGCCGACCATGCCTTTGCCATCGATCACGCCATTGAGAGGGTCAAGGCCTTTCATGAGAGCCAGCTTGTAGCCTTGACTAAGGGATGGCAAGAGCATGAGTACCAGTCTACAGAGGTTCGCCAGAAAGACGGACAGCCCCGGCACCACGTTGCTAACCATCGGTGGACTTGGAACATGGCACCGGAGGGTTCGCAACTCGGCCAGAGGATGAGCCCGCTACAACGGGTAGGCGCCTATGTCCCGGGAGGCAACGCTAATTATCCTAGCTCGGTGATCATGAATGTCGTTCCCGCTCAGGTAGCAGGAGTCAACCATGTCACTGTGACAACTCCGGTCAGGCAAGACGGCACTTTGTCCCCTGCGGTTTTGTATGCCTCCCGTTACTGTGGCGTCGCTAAGGTGGTCAAGGTTGGCGGAGCGGCGGCGATCGCGGCCCTCGCCTTAGGCACGGAAAGCGTGGATCGAGTCGACAAGATCGTCGGACCCGGTAACCGCTATGTCAACGAAGCCAAGCGCCAACTTTGGGGAGGCGTGGGTCTGGATGGCTATGCGGGGCCGAGCGAGGTCTGCGTGGTGGTCGATGAGACGGCAAACGCCCGCTTTGCCGCGGCCGACTTCCTTACCCAGATCGAACATGCCCCGGACAATGCAGGGTTTCTAGTCAGCACCTCGGAAGCCAAAGCAAATGAGATCCTCGCTGAGATCGAAGTCCAACTAAAGAACGCCCCAAGGGAATCCACCATGAGGCAGGCGATAGCGGTGGAAGGGGCTGTGATTGTCGCAAGGGACATTAATGAAGCCTGCGAGATCATCAACCTGATTGCTCCAGAACATTTGACCATCTCGACTAAGAATCCGGAGGAAGCGATGGCGAAGATACAGAATGCTGGCTGCATACTGTTGGGTGAATGGACACCAGAAAGCGCGGGCGATTACTGCGCCGGTCCATCCCACACTTTGCCAACTGCGACCTCCGCGCGGTTTGGGTCGCCGGTGAACGTACCAGACTTCCTGAAGATTCAGAGCGTTCTCAAATTCAATCGGGAAGAGCTAAGCGAGATGCGCGAAACGATCCGAGCCTTCTGTGAAATGGAAGGGTTTCCGGCGCATGGATATGGCTCGGAAGTTAGATTTGAAGGGGAAGTCTGACGGTCTCCCCGCCCTTTCGGGCGGGATTACCGCTGTGGCAACTAGAATAGACTCGAGGAGCGTGAAGGCTCTTTCGAAATCCCCAAAACCTCAAAGAAGAGGCATATCTAAACTACACCAGTTTTAACATTTAGCAAAGAGATTTCTTGAGAATTTTTCCCCATACGGGAACTTTGCGAAACCTGGTTGCAGTAGCAGGGCCGATTTCGGTCACCCAGATCACCTCCATCACCCAATCACCTCATCACCACAAGCCCCGGGTACCCTCCCCGCGATGTCTGAATCGGTCGGATTTGTTGGACTTGGCACGATGGGCGCTCCCATGGCGGGGCACCTCTTGAAGTCTGGAAAGCGTGTTCAGGTCTGGAATCGCACCGCCTCGAAGACTCAACCTCTGGTCGATCAAGGGTGTGAGGCATGCAAGTCCCTGGAAGAGTTAGCGGGTCGTTGCGCCGTCGTCTTCATCTGTGTGAATCGAACCGAAGACGTCCAAGACTGCCTCGGATCCCTTATTCCCTCATCTCTTCCCAATTCCCTTTTCATCGACCACTCCACGATTTCTCCCGAAGGGGCAAAGCAGATTCATGCCAATCTGAAGAGTAAGGAGAGGCGATTCATCGATGCCCCGGTCACAGGCGGAAGTATGGGCGCCCAGAAGGGCCAGCTAACAATCTTCTGTGGGGGAGACAATGCTGATATCGAGGAAGCCCGACCCCTCCTGAATTGCTTTGCAAAGCGAGTTGAGCGTGTTGGTGGGCCCGGCGCTGGGCAAATGGCGAAGATGGCAAACCAGATCGCGGTGGGTGGAGCCTTGCTGGCCCTATGCGAATCGCTCAGCTTTGCTAAAAAGGCGGGACTGGATGTCGCCCAGATCCGTGACCTTGTCGGCGGCGGAGCGGGTGGTAGTTGGGCCTTCGAGTTCTATGGCCCAAAGATTCTGGACCAAGATTGGAGTCCGGGGTTCAGCGTCAAGAATCAGCGGAAAGACTTTGGATACTGCCTCGAGGCTGCCGATTCCATAGACGCGGCCTTACCGGGTACTCAGCTTGTCGATCAATTGTTGTCCTTGCTAGAAGAAGAGGGTCATGGCGAGTGGACCACGGCTGCCCTCTATGAAATCATGTTAAGGATGGGCGCCAAGGAGTGAGCTTTGCGGTCGAGATGACCCGCATATCCAAACGATTTGGAGACGTCGTCGCACTAGATGCCGTTGACCTCCATGTCGAGCAGGGAACCATTCACGCCGTAGTTGGCGAGAACGGCGCCGGCAAAACCACGCTGATGAAAGCGCTCTATGGCGCGCTTCACACGGATTCTGGGGTCATTTCGATCGAGGGTCAGACTGTCACTTTCAAGAGTTCGGCTCAAGCTATTCAGTCGGGCGTCGGCATGGTGAGCCAACATTACGGGATCATTCCCGACCTTACTTGCCTACAGAATCTGATCCTGGGCGCTGAGGGCGGCCCGTTCCTAAACCTGCTCCAGGCAGAGAATCGCGCCCAATCACTTGCGGCCAAGATGGGGTTCGAGTTCGATTGGAACCGAGACGCCGCAGAATTGAGCCCCGCCGGAGCGCAAAAACTAGAGATACTTAAACTCCTCTGGCGCAACTCGCGCATCATGATCCTCGACGAGCCGACGGCCATGCTCTCACCGGCGGATGGCGAAGCGCTTTTTCAAAGCCTTCGCCTGCTCGTGGCCGAGGGGAACACGGTTATCCTTGTCACCCACCGACTTCCTGAGGTGTTCGGGCACTGTTCGCGCGTAACCGTTCTGCGGGGTGGAAAACGAGTTGCGGAGAAGATGGTCTCCGAGACCAATCCTTCCGAGCTAGCCGAGCTGATTGTCGGGAAGCGTCTGGAAGCTCCATCTGCTTACGTGCCAAACATTGGCGAAGTTGTGTTGGAAGTATCCAACCTTGACGTGAAGGGCTATCGCGGGAATCTGGCGGCAAAAGGACTGAATTTCAAAGTCCGTGCTGGAGAGATGGTTGGCATTGCGGGAGTGGATGGGAGCGGCCAGAGGGAACTGTTCCATGCGCTCATAGGAACTGCGCCCATCCAGGGCGGACAGATCAGCCTCTTGGCGCGAGATGCCACGAAGCTAAGCAGTTGGGATCGGTTGCAGGCCGGGATGCGGGCGATTCCAGAAGACCGACATGCTGAAGCCGTTATTGAAGAGTGGTCCTTAGATGAGAATGCCGCGCTGGGCCTTCAAAGGATGGAGCCTTTCGCGAGCGGAAGGATTGTGCATGAAGGCGCTCGGAGAGTGGCTTCCGAGCAGATTTCGGAGCGATTCCACACAAAGCACGGTGGGATAGATCAGCCCATCGCTAGTTTGAGCGGAGGCAATCAGCAACGGTTTGTTGCGGCTCGGGCCTTGTTTGGCGAACCTAAGCTGATCCTAGCTTTTCAACCCGCGCGAGGCCTGGACTTGGCGGCAACGCGGGATGTCTACGAGGGAATTCGTTCCGAGTGCGATCAAGGTGCGGGGGCCCTGGTAGTGAGCTACGACCTCGACGAACTTCTGGAGCACTGCGATCGGATAGTCGTGATGAACCGGGGCGAACTGTTCGAACCAAAGGCAGGCGAAGAAAAAGACAGCGATGTTATCGGCAGGCTGATGGTGGGGGCGGAGTGAGCAAATGGTCAGCATGAGTGTCCGTGCTCGTTATCGGTTCTATCAGAAGATCGCCGAAGCACTTTTCAGGGGTGGCCAGGGCAAGCGAATCGTCTCCATTCTGCTGCTTTCGATGGCAGGCCTCATTCTCTTATGGGTGGCAATCGTCGCAACCGGTGCCCAACCTTTGGGAGCCGTCCAAGCCTTGCTCAAAGGCAGCCTTGGGTCGCCCAGGGCCATCTCGGACACATTGCGAGAAACTACGCCCTTACTAATCGCGGGAATCGCCGTTTACCTAGCGTTGCGGGCGGGCTTATTCAATATCGGAGTCGAAGGGCAGTTTACGGTTGGGGCTTGTGCGGCAGCAGTGGTTGCGCTGAGGTTTCCGGGTGTAGTTGGGCTCTTTCTTGGATGCTTATCAGGCATCCTGGCGGGCGCACTTTGGGCCTATCCCGCAGGATGGATTCGGGCCTATCGTGGGGGGCATGAGGTCATCACCACCATCATGCTCAACAATGTCGCGGCATTCTTGACTGCCGCTTTGGTGGCGGGACCGATTAAAGACCCGACTCAAGAAGGCACGACCACCGCCAATATCGCCGACGGCACCAAGCTTTCCCATCTCTACAATAGCGGACCCTGGACCATCAACTCAGGGCTATTGATCGGCATTCTGGGCGCAATCGCGCTTGGATGGTGGCTTCGGAAGACGGTTTCAGGCTATGAACTTCGGGCGGTTGGCGCGAATCCTACCGCAGCCGCAACCGCGGGAATCGATGCCAAACGGGTGATGCTCGGCGCGATGGTGGTTTCGGGTGCCATTGGGGGCCTGGCGGGCGCTATCCAGGTGCTTGCCTTCCAACACAGGTTTTATGCGGGAATTTCGTCTGGATATGGTTTCGATGCTCTTGGAGTAGCTCTGTTGGCGGGTCCAGCCGCGATTGGCTTGCTGCCGGGCGCATTTCTGTTCGGCTTATTGGCGAAGGGAAGTACGCAGCTTCAATTCATGAATATCCCCAAGGGCATTACTGGAGTCGTGCTGGGCGTGCTCATCATCATCGCCGCCGCAATTCGATATCGGAAGGCGAAGGCGGTGGAATCATAACTCTGCTCACCATCCTTATCAGCACGATCACCCTGGCTGCCCCCTACATCCTGGCCGCCTTAGGTGGCCTGACCAGCGAGCGAAGCGGAATCATCAACCTTTGCCTGGAAGGGAAGATGCTAATTTCTGCTTGTGTCACGGCGGTTGCCGCCGAGACATTTCAGAATGCCTATCTGG
>JACMJO010000017.1 GCA_014380605.1 Fimbriimonadaceae bacterium
CGCCTCTTCCGGAGTCGTGCGCTCGTAAACCGTGACGTCGCCAAGAGTCTGGAGCAACCCCCACGATAGGTCTCCGGGATTGAGGGTGTTGCCATCTAGCACCACAATTTTCATCGCGGGTGAGGTTACCAGCGCAACTGTCGGTAACCTTTACACGGATGAGGGTTTTATTGCTTGCACAATGGGAATGGCAGGGGCCGGCCAGAATCCCAAAAGCGCTTCGAAATGCCGGTTGCGAAGTTGCGGCGATCTGCAAGAAAGGGGACTGGACGAGTCTCAGTAGTTTCGTAGATCGCTTTTACCATGTGGATACAAACGACGAGGGAGCGATCCTGTCGACGCTGGATAGGGCCATTCGCGAGTGGAACCCCGAGATCATTTTGCCCGGGACAGACAACATGGTCTCGACGCTCACCAAATATCGGCTTGCTGTAACAAGTGGTCCAACTGACCTGCCACCGAACCTATTGGACCTGGCTGATCACGCCTTGGCAAACAAAATCAAGGAACGATACATAGGCGGAAAGATCGATCTCCTAAACGAATTGGAGGCAAGGGGCGTTACGATAGCTCCCCAGCAAGAGTTGTTCACTCTCGGAGATGCCAACGAATTTGTGCAGGAACATGGGTATCCCGTGGTCCTGAAGCCAGATGTCGGATTTGCGGGCCAGGGGATTAAGTTCTGCTTCGACGAACAGCAATTGCTCCGAGAGCTGAATTTGATTTTGAAAGCCGTACCTCGAGTCCGCTATGCCATTCAGAAGCACTTGGGTCGCCAAACGGCACTCATTGAGTTTGCGGCGAGGGATGGAAAGATGCTCGCCGCTAACTCTGTCTATCGATTGCGGACCCACCCGGGCGATACTGGCCCTACATCGGTGGCGAGAATTGTCAAGGGCTCATCGATGCAAGCCGCGGCAGAAAAGCTTTGCGAGTTTCTTGGCTACAACGGATTTGGCGTTGCCCAGTTCATGGTTGAAAGCGAGACCTGCGAGCCTGCCTATTTGATCGAGCTCAATCCCCGGATGAGCTCCTTCATTCACCTTTGGCGTCTTATTGGCACCGACTTGGTGGCCGCACTTTGTAATGCGACCAGAGGGGATCGCTACGCAATAGAGCCTCTCAAGGAGGGGTTGACGATTGCCCTGTACCCTCAGGAGGCCCTCCGTGATCGCAACAGTGAATTCCTTGATGGCCTTCGGGACCGGGTGGACGACGATCCCGAATTGGCGGCAGAGTTCGAGCGTCTTATCGAGAAGCGTTGGTCGGGAGTTCCGACATAAGGGAAGCCAAGTCGAGGGATTCGGACACCATCTGTAGATTGCCGTCTTTGTCTTTCGGCCATTCAACCTTAGGACGATCCCAGTACAGCTCGATCCCGTTCTCATCTGGATCTCGAAGGTAAAGGGCCTCTGAGACTCCATGGTCGCTAGCGCCGTCGAGCCGAATTCCTGCATCCAGAAGTCTCTGCAGTGCGTCGGCCAGCGAAGCTCGGCTGGGATAGCGAAGCGCGACGTGGAAGAGTCCGGTGGTGCCAGGAGCTGGAGGAGCGCCACCTTTGCTCTCCCAGGTGTTGAGGCCGATGTGGTGGTGATATCCGCCAGCAGAGACAAACGCGGCTTGACTGCCATACCGCTGAGTCAATTCAAATCCCAGGACTCCGACATAGAATTCCAGAGCCCGGTCCAGATCGGAGACCTTCAAGTGGACATGGCCGATGTCTACGCTTTGGTCGATGGGTTGATTGCTCATGCCTTATCGTACGGCAAGATTGTTTGGCAAAGCTGTATTGGTTGATACAGCCCTGAGAACTACCACCGACCAAACAGCCCGGCGATGAAGCGGATAATGGATGCCCAGATCCAGAGGTACCAGACCTTGCGGGTATCTAGGCCTCGCACGCCCATGCTTGCGTTGTGGGCCAGGCCACGCCACCGAACCGGAGTCCGACCGCTGGCACAAACCTTGCACCTCACTCCCGCCGGGCCGACGATTAAGCACTTGGGGCAGATGGGGCGTTCGCAGCGTCCACAGGTCACTCGCGTCGGCTCCTTCGAGTGGCGATAGCAGAAACAAAGGCCATCCTCGCCCGCAGAGACCGCTTCGGCAACCGGCACGAACTTGGCTCCGCATGAGCCGCACAACTTGGTGGTGGCGGCATTCTGGGCGCCGCACTTACTACATCGAGCCTGAGCCTGCTCTGTCATTTGACGTTCCTGGATCTATATCCTATCGTCCACCTATGAGGCGACGGTAAGATGCCCGGGTGCGCGTACTTCTCGTTTCCCAGTGGAAGTGGCACGGTCCGGCTCGGTTTCCCAAAGCCTTGAAGGAAGCTGGATTTGAGGTGGCAGCGGTTTGCGGAAAGGGCGAGTGGATTGCCAACACCCGATACGTCGACAAGTTCTATCTTGCGCCAACCTGGGAGGAACGACCGTTTCTCGAGTTTCTCATCGTTGCGATCGAGTCTTGGCACCCCGATTTGATTCTGTTCGCAACCGACAACATGGTTTTGGCAGGTCAAGAACTACGAAGACTTGTCGAATCGAATCAAGCCAAGCTCAGTTCTCGGATGGTTGAGACCTTACGATCCTCGACCTTCGATCCGGCGCATGAGGGGCTTTTGCACAGCAAATTCGACTTGTTGGAAGCCTTGAAGGAACGCGGTGTTCGCATCCCGGCACAGCGTGAGTTGAACACCCTCAGCGACGCCGATTCGTTCGTCCAAGAGCATGGCTATCCTGTTCTCCTAAAGCCCGACTTTGGGTTCGCGGGTAGCGGCATTATGTTTTGCCATACCGAAGAGGAGTTGCTCAAGAACCTGAACAAAGTTTTGTTTGGGAAGAACCGCCAACGGTATGCGATCCAGAAGTATCTGGGCAATAAGACCGCTCTCATCGAGTTTGTTGCCAAAGATGGGAAGGTGCTATGCCACCAGTCTGCGCAAAGAATGCACACTCATCCGGGAGAGACTGGTCCGGTGACCGTGCTAAGAACTGTGGAGAGCACAGAGATGCTGAAAGCGGCTGAGGCAATGTGCGACTTACTACGCTACAACGGCATCGGAGTGCCCCAGTTTGTAGTCGAGGATGATAGCTGTGAAAGCGCCCTCCTACTGGAACTGAACCCAAGGATGAGTCACTTTCCTCATGTTTGGGCAAAGTACGGAAACAACTTTGCCGAGACTCTTCGAAAGGGATGGAGTGGCGAGTCCGTCGTGCAGAACCCTCCTCGCCTAGGCGAAACCATCGCGCTTTGGCCCCAAGAGGCGATTCGGGATCCCGAAAGCTCCTACTTGGCCAATGCGGATTTTGTGACCGATGATCCTGGCCTGAGGGCGATCTACGACGGGGAAGTGGCGAGGGCGGCTCAAACATCGTAAGATAAGGACATGATCATCGCCATGCTTGCCATTGCATTTGCCGGAACTGCGCTCGACGCAAAGATCGCCGCGCTTCTGCCTACGAAGGATGAAGAGAAGTGGATGTCGATCCCCTGGCGAACCAACTTGATGCGGGCTCGGAAAGAGGCTCAGGAATCCGGCAAGCCGATGTTCTGGTGGATCATGAACGGCCATCCGCTCGGCTGTACGTGAAACAATGGACTTTGGGACAGGAGGTTCCTGTTCAACGACGACCGACTCATCAAACGGCTACAGACCGAATTCATTCCCGTGGTTGGGAATACTCACGAGATTCAAAACGGCCGTAATCCGGTGCGCGACTGGTTCATACCGGTCGCCACTAAAGTGAAACCTGATATCGCCAAGGGCTCGACGGCGCAGGGGAAATATGTGATTGCGGCAGATGGGACCGCATACGGGTTCAACAACAACCGGAGCATTGAGCGCGTCCATCAGTTACTGGATCGATCTTTGGCCCAGTTCAAGGCGTCGCCACCTGTCCAAGTCGCAATCTCTGCGGCAGAGCTAGAGGCCAAGTTCGTGCCTGAACCGCCAATTGGAAGCGCAGTCGTCAGGCTGTTCACCCGAGTCAAGCCAGCGCCATTAGGGTCCGATTCGGCTAACGAAAACGTTGCGAGGGACCACTTTTGGATTCTGCCTGAGGAGTTGAAGGCGCTATCGACGGGGGAGATGCCTGAAGCCTTTCGGATGAGGCTCGCAAGATTTGCGCTCGTCGATAGTGTTCGGGGCGAGCCAGACCATTGGAGGCCGGCTGAGATCGTTAGAGCCGAATTCAAGCTGTCTCCGTTGCGATCATCTAAGGTCAAGGGTTTTTCCCTCACTGGGACCTTCTCCATGCAGACTCAAGACCTCAAGCGTGGCTATGAGGGCAAGCTCGAGGGTGAGTTGACTTTCGGCACCGAGAATCGCTTGGTCTCCTTCAAAGCCTTCGCCGAGGGTCAGGCATGGGGAGCTTCCACCTACGCGCCTAATCCGCCCGCCGGCAAGTTTCCCTTGCTGATCGCTTTTGTCTCCGTTTCAGATGAGGCTTCGAGAGTCGTAGCGCCTCAAGCCGTTTTCTACGGTCGGGAGTATCTGACGGGCCGTTAGACGTGAATCGTCGGAGAACTGGTGGGGTTAGCCGCCGGTCGGGCAAACTGCCTCCTAATCCATTCGAGTGCCCGGTCGAAGATCGTCTTTGGCCGGGTGAATGCCACCGCGCAATAGCCCGGCTTAACCTCCGTGGGGTTGAGCGTGTGGCCGAATCCGTCATTGGCGAAGCTCAGATCGTTGCTGACTTTGATCAGTCCGTCTTCAGTGCCAAGCGATCGATACTCGGTCACATTGCCATTTACATTCATGAGCCCATTTGAGGAGAAGGTGCGCTTTCCCGAATACTCCCTGCGAATGTCCGACCAGATATCGTTGATATCGCCCCGCAATACAACGATTCGGAGCCTGCCATCGCGAGAGGACCGTTTCTCTGCGAGGGGGTACTTATCGAGGAATTGGAAGGGCAAAGGTGGTTCCCGGGTAATCCAGATTCCGGCGCCAAACAACACTGCCGCCATTAGGGCAGTAACCCAAAGGGCCGTCCTTCGCTTGGGCTTTGTCTCCTCGGATTCCATCCCACAACACTAAACGCGGAAACGGGTTAGTCAAGTTTCCGGTGAGACTATTGGGAGCAGATCGGACTCGCGAAACGCTAAAACGCAACGACAGTGGTTTTGCGTTTCAGCGTTTTATGAGACTTATTCGCTTTCCGACTTCTTCTCCGGGCGCATGGTGGGGAAGAGAAGAATTTCACGAAGAGTATCCGCGCCTGTTAGCATCATCGCCATTCGGTCGATGCCAATCCCGCAACCGCCGGTCGGCGGCATGCCGCATTCCAGCGCATAGATGAACTCCTCGTCCATCGGATGGGCCTCTTCATTACCAGCTTCAGCCTGCGCCACTTGGTTCTCGAACCGCTCTCGCTGATCGACCGGGTCGTTGATTTCGCTAAACGAATTGCAAATCTCGCGACCCCGAATGTAGCCCTCGAATCGCCGCGTCATCTTGGGGTTGTTGGGGTCCTTCTTGGCGAGAGGGGAAGTTTCGATCGGGTAGCCGACGACGAATGCCGGCTCCTGAAGGGTTGGCTCGACAAAGACCTCTAAAAGCTTCTCGATGAGCCCGCCAAGGTTCTTTTCGTCTTCTGGATCGATCCGCTTGCCGGTCACCGGATTGACCACGTTTAGGTTCTTGAGAGCCGACTTGGCATTCTCAAGCGAGCTCAGATCCTCTGGAGTGAGGCTGGTGTGCCGCTCGATCTCCTCAAGCAAGCTCACTCGTCGCCAAGGCTTGGAAAAGTCTAAAACCAAATACTCAGGCTCGCCCTTTTCTTCCTCATCCACGATTTCGCCTTCATGGAGAGGGAATTTGACGTGCGGGCTCCCGAAGACCTCCATCGAGACGTGCTTGAACAACTCCTCCACCCGAACCATCATGTCTTCCAAATTGGCGTAGGCTTCATAGAACTCCAGGAGCGTGAACTCGGGGTTGTGGCGATTGGAAACTCCCTCGTTTCGAAACACCCGTCCGATCTCATAAACTCGCGGAACATCGCCACAGATGATCCGCTTTAGGTACAGCTCAAGGGAGATGCGAAGCTTGACGTCGATGTCGTAGGCGTTGTAGTGCGTGGTGAACGGTCGGGCGGCGGCGCCTCCGGCTTCGATCTGGAGAAGGGGGGTTTCCACTTCCAGATAACCCGCCCCATCGAAGTACCGGCGAACAGAAGACACGATACGGGATCGGTCGAGAAGCTTCTTTCTGGCTTCCGGGTTGGCGATGAGGTCCAGGTGGCGGTGTCGATAGCGGAGCTCTTGATCGGAAAGGCCGCTGTAGATTTGACCGTCCTTCTCCTTGCCGATCGGCAGCACTTCCAGCGCTTTGCTGAGAACTACGAGGGATCGGGCGTGGATCGACTTCTCACCGGTCTTGGTTCGGAACAGCTCGCCATGGAACCCGATGTGGTCGCCGATGTCGAGGAGATTGTAGAGCTCCCACTCGGTCTCGTTGAGATCGTCTTTCCGGAAATAGACCTGGATCTTGGCGTCGCCGTCACTGATGTGCGCGAAGCCTGCCTTTCCCATGAGCCGGTAGGAGACGACCCGGCCGGCAAATCGGACGCTTTCACCCTCCAGACTCTCAAAGCGATCCAACACCTGTTGCGCGCTCCGAGTGATCTCAAAGCGTTCGTTCTTGTAAGGGTCGTGGCCCAGCTGGCGCATTCGCTCCAGTTTCTCTAATCTAATCTCTCGGAAGGACCTTTCTTCGCTCATGTTGAGCATGCGAGTTTACTTGAACCTGAGTTTGCGCGAGATAAAGCCCCGCCAAAACGGGGCTTGTGCTAGTGAGGATACAAGTCCCAACTTCAGTCACAGAACTTGTCGGGACCAGCTGTGGCCCGACGACCACATAGTGTATATACGACTATTCAGTCACGTACCTCCTTGCAGGGTTCGTCAGCGTAAAGGCGGACAAAAAGGGGAGAACTCTTGGTGATGATTACGCCCGAGTTACTGATGATCTCATTTAGTGATCGTCGTGCCCGAACCTGATTCGGGGCCTGCCTCTTGACTTTGGGGACAATCGAGGGTCATAATAAGTGCCTGTCACCCGCTTGCGGATGGCAAAACCACGCTGAGGAGGCGTTACCGGGTCCCGACCCATCGGGATTTGGATTGAGTCAGTCAGACCTAATTCTCCGGAATCCCGTTGCCCTCCGTCGTGCTGTCGAGAGGGTTTGTTTTTTATCAACTTTCTCGACTTGAAGGAAACAAAAGAGAAATATGCCAACCGTAAACCAATTGGTGCGAAAGGGACGATCAGTTCCCAAGGTGAAGTCGAAGTCGCCTGCTCTGAAGGGCAACCCCTTCAAGAGAGGCGTCTGCACCGTCGTTCGAACCGTCACCCCGAAGAAGCCAAACTCCGCTCTTCGTAAAGTGGCTCGTGTTCGTCTGACCAACCAGATCGAAGTCACCGCTTACATCCCGGGCGAGGGCCATAACCTCCAGGAGCACTCAGTCGTGCTCGTTCGCGGCGGTCGTGTGAAGGACCTTCCCGGCGTTCGCTACCACATTGTTCGCGGTACCCAGCAGACGGCTGGTGCCGGTAAGAGGATGCAGGGTCGATCCAAGTACGGAACGAAGCGACCTAAGGCAGCCGCAAAGTAAGGATTTAAGCTATGCCAAGAAAAGGACCCCCACAAAAGAGAATTATCCTTCCCGATCCGGTTTATGGTTCGGAGATGATCCAGCGATTCATCAACCGCATGATGGTCGATGGCAAGAAGGTTACAGCCGAGAAGATTTTCTACGGCGCTTTGAAGCAGTGC
>JACMJO010000261.1 GCA_014380605.1 Fimbriimonadaceae bacterium
GAAGCCGTGCTCGAAGGGAACCGAATTCCACGTTGAGTCGCCTTTGGATCGAATTCGCACGAGGTCGCCAAACTGGTTGGGATCCCCGACTAAAAGCGATCCTTCCGAACCATGAACGATCAATGGAGCCACGTCGCCATGCCAGACATCGAAGCTTTGGACAACCATTCCAATTGATCCAGACGCGAACTCGATGGACCCTGTGATGTGGGTGGGAGTCTCGACCTCGATAACGGCCCCGTTCTTGGGCTGGCTTGTGATGGTGCGCGTTGGGAAAGTGGCCCTGGAGATACCGGCAACGCGCTTGATGCTCCCCATCAGATTGACGAGCGCGGTGATGTAGTAGGGGCCCATGTCAAGCATTGGACCACCACCCTGGTGATAGTAAAACTCCGGCGATGGGTGCCAACTTTCGTGGCCGTGGCATTGCATGTGGGCCTCGCATGCGATCGGCTCGCCGATCGCGCCCTCGTCGATCAGCTTGCGGCAGGTTTGGATTCCCGCTCCCATGAACGTGTCCGGAGCGCAACCGACTCGAACGCCTTTCGACATGGCTTTCTCGATCAACTGCTTGCCATCATCGAACGAGATCGTCAAAGGCTTTTCATTGTAGACATGCTTTCCTGCCTCAACTGCCGCAAGCGCCACGCTTGCATGGGCGTTTGGGATGGTTAGGTTGAGGATGAGATCCACTTCTGAGTGCGTCAGTAGCTCTTTGGTTGAAAGGGCGTAAGGCACTGCATACTTGGCGGCCGCTTCCTGGGCACGGGCCATGTCTAAGTCGCTGCAAGCAATGACTTGGGTCGACTTGTACTTGCCCAGGTTCTGAAAATAGATGCCGCTAATGTTGCCGCAGCCAACGATACCGACGCGTAGGGGAGATGCCATTCATAGAAGGTTACTCCTTCGGAAACCGCGTAAATCCATGGTTTGATGCGGCATGGAACAATATTTATTGCACAAACCGTCCAATTTAGTGAACAATAGCCTTGTTCTTGTTTTCTTCACACTTGCCCATGCAAGGGCCATATGTGAAGTTGCTATCGCCGACTACAAATTCCATTGTTATCGTCGGAGGTTCCTATGGCTCGAAATCGAGCTTTTACATTAATCGAGTTGCTGGTGGTTATTGCCATCATCGCAATTCTCGCCGCTATTCTTTTTCCCGTCTTTGCTCAAGCAAAGGACGCCGCGAAAAAGACCGCTAGCCTTTCCAACATTAAGCAGGTTGGGCTCGCAAACATCATGTACGCAGGCGACTACGACGACGTAGTGCCAATTGCAATTACCTATGCGCCGGTGTATCAGACCTGGTCGAAAAACACCAATCCCTATCGTAAAAACTGGCAGATGATGTGGAGTCCTGCCGGCGGCCCTCATCTCATCGCCGCCTGGGTTGGCCCGGGCACCGATTGGGAAGAGAACTGGCAATATTTCGTCCAGTACGGCTTGAATGCAAGCTACTTGAACTGGGCAGATGGGACATGCTCCAACATCCAGATAGCGGGCAACGCTTTCGGACCGCCCGTCAGCATGACAATGCCTGCTGCTCCTGCGGAAACTGTGATGTTAACAGAAACCGGTCAAGACTCGCCTGACGACAACGTCGGAACAGTCATCGTTTACCCGCCTGGTGCAAACCTCTCACCTGATGTTTGTACTTATGGAGATTGGGGCCCAAGCCCTGGACTCTACTATTCGCTTACCGGCAGTACGATGAAGACGAAGCAAGGCTTCTTCCGACCTCGACATGCAGGCGGTGGAGGGGTGACGTTTACGGACGGGCATAGCAAATATCTGAAGTCAGGCGCACTGGCCGCGGGAACCGACTGGACTATCAACCAAGCTTACGGAACCGCCCTGATCACTGATCGATCCAAATACATTTGGGACCTTCAGTGAGACGGCTAGGCTTGATCCTTGTAGCGATGTTGTCTCTTGGCGTTCTTGGATGCTCAGGGGGCAGTACACAGGATAAGGCCCTTGAAACGGCCGCGCCGCCGCCTGGCCCGAACGCGGACCTCAATCCCCCAACCAAGACGACAAAGGCCCCGACTCCACCCGCAATGGGTGGAGGTGGACCAGCGTCCAAATGAACCAGGCTTCCCCTGTCGGGGAAGCCTCCCTTAATATCCTCGTTATCCCTTGATCATTCGAAGGGCCCCATCAAGTAATCCGATGAACTCAGCGATCTCCGCGCCGGTTACACTCAGGTTTGGCCTGGTCCGGATCGTTCTGCTCCCCGCGCCCAGCAACAGCAACCCAAACTCATCGCGGGCTACTCGAATCAAGTCTGCTTTTCGTTCGGGCGTATCCAAAGAGAACCCCTGATACAGCCCAAGCCCCCGGACGTTCGTGGTCATTGGTCTGTATTTTTCAACCAATGCGTGTAAGCCCATGGACAGCGCCTCGCCATTGTCGGCGGCCTTTTGGATGAGTCCTTCCTCTTCCACAAGCTCAACCTCGCGCACCACCCTCACCATATCTGCCAGAGTGCCGCCCCAAGTGGAATCCAGGACGCCTACGTCTTCAAGAGGCTCCTGCATGTAAACAACGCCGCAGCCAAACTTCTTGCCCGCCGCGATCACCATCGGCGCATGGGGCAAATCGAAGTGGTCGATCGCCCACATTTTGCCAGTAGCCCCGAGCCCCGTCTGGACTTCGTCGAACGCCAGATAGACGTAGTACTTCTCCGCAAGCTCGCTTAGGCCCTGGAAGAACTCCTTTACCGCTACCCGATGGCCGCCGGCTCCCTGAATGGGCTCGACGATGATGCCAACGATCTCGTCCGACATCTGCGACAGCACCGACTCGACCTGCTCAAGGGCCCTGAGAGCGTTCCTCAAATTTTCCGCGTAAGTGTCCTCGCTTGCATAGGAAGGAAATGGCAACTTGATGTTGCCAGTCGAGGTCAAACCATGGAAATCCCTGGTCGCGACCGGGTCCGTAGTCTGAGTCACTCCAAGCGCAAACACCGTTCGGCCATGAAATGCCTTATCGAAGTAAAGAAACTTTCGGTGGGAGGCCAGTTTGCCTTGGGCAATCTTCTTCTGGTTGAACTTGGCAACCAGATATTTCATCATGTTCTCGACCGCTTCCGCCCCCGAGTTCACGGCATAGACCTCCATCGACCCTTTCGCTCGCATGATCTCAGGTCCAAGGCGATGGAGCATTCGGTAGTAGGCCAGGCATTCCTTGGTGAGAAAGTCTGGATTGGCGACCTTGTTGTTCGCCGCCAGAACTAATCGCTTGAAATACGAGGGCTCATACAATCCAGGGTGGTTATGCCCGATCAGCTTCGAACCGTAGTAGCCCGCCCAATCGAACAGCCGTTGCCCATCCACAGTCTCAAGCCACATGCCATCGCACTTCTCCAAATCCAAAACAAACGGGTACGGAGTGGCGATCACATACGCGCTCAGTTCATCAAGCATCTGCGCGGAGATCGGACCGGGGAATTGGGTTTGGGTTGGCATGACGGTGGGCATAGAGAAAGTCCTCGGGAACCTAAATTATGGCTCTCAGAGGACTTGACAAGGCGGGACGGTCCCAGTTTATCGCAGGTCGAACAACTCGTCAGTCGTTAGATTTCCGTCCTGATCGATCTCCCCCAAGTGGTGCGGCCTGAAGTCCGCCGCGTTGTAGCCATAACCAAAGCTCCCGGCACGAAGGACTGGCTTGCGAGACTTAGCATGCCCATCCGCCCAAACGATATTTCCAACACCGCTGTGCCGACCTTGAAAGCTCGGAAACTCGTTTGATGGAGGATCGAGATACGCGTTTCCTTCCAAAGTTGGAGTTGCGAATGACCAATTGTTCATGCGGGCCGCACTCGCAAAGACCACCGTGTCGGCGACTTGCCCGATCGACCCATAGTTCACCGGAACCGCAGTTTCTGCCCAGGTCGGCGGAGCGTAGGTGCTCGGGCTCAGAAAGACATAGTTGTAGCCATAGCCGGTGAATCCAAGAACGGTGCGCAACTGGTTGTCGAAGGATGGATCGACTTGGATGCCCTTGCTTTTCGTGTATGGATAAAGCAGACCCTCGTTCTCACGAAGAGTCGTTCCATCAAAGCTCCCCCAGAAGTAATGAATTCTGGTGGGCTCCACGATTCGCACGCGCATGCAGGCGTCGTCGTGGTCGCCTCCATACATCAACCAGGCAAGGCCCATCTGCTTGAGATTGCTAAGCGACTGCGTCTTTCTCGCAGCCTCTTTGGCCTGCGCGAAAACGGGGAAAAGAATGGCGGCAAGGATCGCAATAATAGCGATGACCACCAGGAGTTCGATCAGGGTAAAGCCCCTGGGACCGCACGCATCCCTGCGTGCCAACTTACGAATATTCACACAACCTCCCACATGTCCCGCAAACGGGACGGACGGGTGAGGCCATCGGGTCTTGAGAAGAGGAGAGGTTCGAGCCCAAAGTGGTCTCAAGCCTGACCACCTATGCTCGTAGGCGACGACGTCACGTAACGCTCACAGAGCGGGCATTCGGACTTATCGGAATTGCTGGATTGTTAGATTGCTGAATTGCTCGAATGAATCAAGCAATCTAGCAATCGAAAATCAAGCATTTCGCATCACCGTTGCGGCACAGCGCCGGAATCTCACCGGACTTTCCCCGTCTTTCAGCCAATCACGATGGTCGACCTCTGCGATTGCAGAAAGTTTAGCAGGGATTTGCGAGGTAGCTCACGTGCAATGAATCAAATAGAGGAGCTTTACCGAGGCGCCATTCTCTCAGAACTCCTGATATTCCCTTTGTGCCTTCGTAAGTTGGTGGTTAAGATTCACCAGACCGAGAGAGAATCTCCACAAAGACACAAAGTCGAGCATTGCCCTTGACGAAACAGCTCTGATTGGCTTATCGACCTACTGCCGCCACAACCGCCAACGCCAATGCTTCGGCAAACACGTCTTGACCACGTTTGGAAGCAACAAACGCTTCATCCTTGGGATTGGTCAGCACAACCAGTTCAACTAGCACAACCGGCACTTTTGAAAAAACAGATCCAGTCAGAGCTCCCTGCTTGCCACCAACCGCTGTCTTCAGGTCCGACTTCAAACCGTCGTCGGATAGATATCCCTTCATACCCTCGGCAAGGGCACTGTGAAACCGAACAGCCACAGGTTTTAGCCTTTTCAGCAGAGCCTGGGAAGGGCCGGTTACGCCTTCGGACTTGCCCTGCTGAGTCGGATAATAGCTGGCAAATCCGCTTCCTGCTGCCGCATCGCAATGGAGTCTTAGCATGAAGTCGGCCTTTGCCCGGTTGGCAATTGAAGCTCGCTCTCGATTTCGAACGAATTGGCCCTTGCTCGACTTCGTAAGAACCACTTTCGCTCCCATTTTCTCAAGCCGAACCTTGACGAGCTGAGCCATATTCCAAGCGACTTCGAGTTCGGTTAACTTCTTCCCACGGGTGCCCATGCCCACCTCGCTCGGGTGGCCCGGATCGATGCAGATCACTTTCCCCTCCAACTGGGCAACGGTTAGGCCAGAAACGAGGATCAGACAAAATGTGAGAACGGACCGTAGCACTTTGGCAAGGTACCAGACCTATTCGCATCGGGCGGAGCCAAGGTAGCTTGGAAGTGCCGAAGATGAGCGACGATACGATCCCTTCGCCTCCCGAGCACGAGAAGTTGGTCACTCCGACTTGGTCGTCGGTCAAACGGCTCCTCGCTCTGGCTATTCCTTACTCGAAGTTCCTTGCCCTTGGCGGCTTGCTTACCCTCGTCTCGACGGCGTTCAGCTTGAGCTTGCCGTGGATCATCAAGCAAGGATTTGACGAGACGATAACGTCCAAATCCATCGCCAATTTAGACCGTTACGCGATCGTGGTGACGATCGTGATTTTGGTGGCGTCGGCGATCAGTTTTGGGCAATTTGTGCTCATCGCCTATGTGGGCAATCGGGTGATCAAAGAGGTTCGCGAACAGCTCTTCTCAAAACTGCTGCATTTGCCCGTGTCCTTTTTCGATAAAACGCGTTCGGGAGATCTCGCATCGAATCTCTCCAACGATGTCAGTCTAATGCAGCAGACGCTCTCCAGCGACCTGGTTGGAATCGTCGGGAGCCTAACCCTCTTCATCGGCGGAACGGTCTCCGCCATATGGATCAATCCGAAACTTACGGGAGTCGTCGTTGGCGTCTTGGCGCTGGTAATGGCGGGCTTTGTCTTTTATGGGAAACGCATGCGTAAGCTCACGCGCCAGGCTCTAGATGCGCTCTCCGATACCATTGGCGCGATGACCGAGGCTTTGGGGAACATCAGGTTGGTCAAGGCTTTTGCCCGAGAAGGGCATGAGACTAACCGTGCAAAAGAAAAGCTGGATAAGGTCTTCAAACTCAACATGAAGACCTCCCTTGGTGAAGCCTCAATGGGAACAATCGCGTTCACCGGGTTTTTCCTATTGCTGATTGGCGTCGGCTGGTACGGTGGGCGGAGCGTCCTCGCCGGGACCATGACCATCGGCGAAATCTTCGGTTTCTTCGTTACCATCATCCTTATCAGCGGCCCAATGGGCGACCTTGCATCGCTCTACACTCGACTCCAGCGAGCTGTGGGCGCCTCTGACCGGGTCTTCGGCTTGATCGATGAGGAGCCAGAGCCTGAGGACCAACCACGGGCCTCGACCTTTCCGGATGGCAAAGGTGCGGTTGAGTTCAAAGGCATCAGTTTCAGATATGTAGAAGAAACACCAGTTCTTACCGACTTCGAACTAGAACTTCCGGCCGGAAAAGTGACTGCCTTAGTTGGCGCCAGCAGGGGAGGTAAGACCACGGTCGCCAATCTTCTTTACCGGTTTTATGAACCTCAGGCCGGAAGCATTTTGATCGATGCAGTTCAAATCAACCACATCAAGA
>JACMJO010000262.1 GCA_014380605.1 Fimbriimonadaceae bacterium
CAATCCCCCACCCCCCGGCCTCCTGCCCCTTTTGGGAAAAGAGGAGGGGGAGTCTCTGCCATAATCAACTGTCCCTCCCCATGCAGCCCAGCCCCATTACGCTTGAAGCCCAACGCCGCCGGACGTTCGCGATCATCTCGCACCCCGACGCCGGTAAGACGACCCTCACAGAGAAGCTCCTCCTGTACGGGGGCGCGATTCAGCTTGCGGGATCAGTCAAGGCTCGACACAACCAGCGGGCGGCGACTTCGGACTGGATGGAGTTGGAAAAGCAGCGCGGAATCTCCATCACCTCGACGGTTCTGCAGTTCGAGTACCGCGACCACGTTTTGAACCTGCTCGACACCCCGGGCCACGACGACTTCAGCGCGGACACGTATAGAACTCTGACGGCCGCCGACTCGGCGGTGATGCTTATCGACAACGCGAAAGGCACGGAGGCTCAGACAAAGAAGCTGTTCGCGGTTTGCAAGCAGCGGGGTATTCCCATCTTCACCTTCGTCAACAAGCTGGACCATGAGGGGCCTGGACCTTTAGCGATTCTGGCGGATTTGGAGGCGAGCCTTGGCATCCACAGCGTTCCGATCAACTGGCCGATCGGGCAGGGGCGCGATTTCAAGGGCATTTGCGACCGGGATACTCGGACCGTCCACCTCTACGAGAAAGTGGCACACGGCTCGACCCGGGCAACAACGCGAACGATTTCCCTGGACGATCCCCTACTATTAGGGATCATCGGGCAGGAGCTTCATTCTAAGTTGCTGGAGGACCTGGACTTGCTTTCGATTGCGGGCGAATCGCTGGATTTGGACCGAGTCTTAGCCGGGGACCTTACTCCTGTTTTCTTCGGTTCGGCGCTGACCAACTTTGGAGTCAGCCTGTTCTTGGATTCCTTCCTTGCCATGGCCCCAAATCCGGTGAAGCGAATTCGAGAGATCGCGGACGAGGCTAACACGGAGAGTTTCAGCGGATTTGTGTTCAAGATTCAGGCGAATATGGACCCGAATCATAGGGATCGAATCTCCTTCATGCGAGTGGTGACGGGGGCCTTCGAAAAGGATATGGAAGCGCTGAACCAGAGGTCCGGGAAGCGACTCAAGTTGTCGCGGCCCCAGAGGCTCTTTGCCCAAGAGCGAGAAACAGTGGAGACCGCTTTTCCAGGCGACATAGTCGGGCTAACCAATCCTGGCGCTTTCCAATTGGGCGACACTGTTACCACCAATCCCAAGATTCGATATGACGAGGTTCCCGAGTTCGTTCCGGAGGTCTTCGCACGGCTGACGAGTATGGATGTTGCCCGGCTCAAACACTTTGAGAAAGGAATCCAGCAACTCTCACAAGAGGGGCTGATCCAACTCCTTTGGGATACCAGGAGCCATCGCAAGGAACCGATTCTCGGCGCCGTTGGCAAGCTCCAGTTTGAGGTCGTTCAGCATCGATTAATGTCGGAGTACGGGGTCAAAACCTCGCTCGAACCACTTCCGTACGAGATCATCAATTGGCTCGATGGCGATAAGGCGGAGATCGAGGGGATTTATTGGGGCACCAATGCGTACCGACTCAACGACCATAACGAGGTTCCCGTTGTGCTGATCATGACCGAGTGGAACCGGGCCTATCTTGAGAAGCAGAATCCCAAGGTTCGATTCTTGGCCTCCCCATCCAGCAGTTTCACAGCGCTGGCAAGCGGAGCCAGCTAGGCCTCTGTTCCGAACACGTACCGATTCAGGTAGTCGTTTCGGAATTTGCCTTGCGGATCGTGCTTTTCAAGTAGCGTTTGGAAATTTGGGAGCCTTTCGTAGAGGGCGATTACTTTTCTGGAAGCCATTGTCGTCAGTTTTCCCCAGTGTGGCCTTGCGTGGAATGGCGACAGGACATCTTCGATGACCGGAAGGAGTCTTCGGACGCTCTCCCAATTCTTGCGCCAGGTGAAGTGGATGCCGACACAGGGCTGATCGTAGCAAGGGCTCATCCAAAGCTCGTCGGCGGCGATGGTTCGGATTTCGGAGATGTGCAGAAGCGGCGAAATCCGATCCTTCAAGCCCCGGACGGCTTGAATGGCACCTAACGCGTGATGCCGGGGAACAAGGAACTCTGTTTGAAGCTCTTCTCCACTGCTGGGTGTGAATGCCAATTTGAAATGGGCCAAGCGCTCACTCCACGGGCCAGGGATTCCCATTTGGTCGGTGCAGTTGACGGCGGAGTGGTCCGGGAGAGGATGCAGGTGATGCGTTGCGGCTGTACCGCCATAGAACTCCTTTTTGGGCTCCCCGACTCCAACGCTCTTGACCCAGACTTGGTCGATGGAAGGCTTCTCCAAGTTCGTGAAGAGGCTGACGCTGTAACCGCTTGAGGTGATCTCGTAGAAGTGGGCATCGACGGCCTCAATCGGGACGTTCTGGAAAACCTCTTGCCGCACCTGGAAGGTGGGTTGGATGTCCAGAGTCATTTGGGTGACAATTCCTAAGCCTCCCAGGTGCACCACCGCCCCACTGAACTGGTCGGGGTCCTTTGCGCGGGAGAATTCGACTGTCTCACCGTTGGCGATCACCACTTGCATCGCGGAGACGGCGGTGGCCAGATTGCCATTGCGGTCGCCGGAGCCGTGAGTGGCAGTAGCACAGGCTCCGGCGACGGAGATGTGAGGTAGGGAGGCCAGGTTATGGATGGCAAGGCCCTCGGCTTGGAGTCGACTAGTCAGTTGGCCATAGGTGACTCCACCCTCGATGGTCGCCGTCATTGCCCCGCGATCAATGGTGAGGATTCGATCTAGCTTGGCGGTCGAGATCAGTTCGTCGGGGGTATCAGCGAGGTCGCTGAAGGAGTGACGTGTGCCGAGTGCTCGAATCTTGGTGGCGACAGCGACTAGTTCCTGAATCTGGGCCACTGAGTCGGGCGCGTGAACCTTGGACGCTTGGTAGGTCAGGTTGGCGGCCCAATTCTGGAGGCGTTTTTCCATCTCAGCCATGTTCGTCAAGTATGCGTGATGGCGGACATAATGAATCCATGCTGACTCTGCTGGTGGCGGCCATCGCCACCCAAGCCCAAGCTCCCATTGTGCCGGTCGCCAGGCCCGGCATTGATGGGAGGGGCCGCGATCCATGGGTTTTTCGGGGCATTTTCGAAGACCGGACCCGCATGTTAATCCTGGCTCCTGCGCCGAATTGGTGGATGGCATTCAATCCCGAAACCGGCGCGATGCACAAGGTTTGGCGGGGCAAGATGGATTTTCGGGGCAAGGTCTGGGACTTCAGCCAGAACAACTCGCGGGCGGACGGCCAGGTCTTTCACTCCTCACCCAGCGAAATCGCCCGCTTGTCCGACACGGCGACGGCAAACTCAGGATGGTTGGCAAAGGGAGCAACCCTCGACAAATCCTCTTGGCTGTTCAGTGCCGCAGACTCGACGATCACGAGCCCATCAATCGATGCCGGTGGTTGGCATCGAGTCTTCGTAGCGTTCGACGAATCGGGAAAGAAGGGCCGTTTCCATGTTAGCGTCTCCGGAAAAGTTCCCCAATGGTTCGAGTCCGCCACTTCGGTTGGAGGAGAGACCGATTGGCAGTGGAACTTCAAGCGAGTTGAGCGACCGAGCAAAGATATGGTTGTGACCATCACCGGGAATGCGCCAGGCAAGAAACTCAGGAACCTAAGACTTTACGGCGACAAGCCCTCGTGGTTCGACGCAAAGGGAAACGAATTGGGAGTGGTCTGGGATGGCTATGAATTGATTTCCCGAACCAAAGCTGTTGACATCAACTTCCGGCTAAGGCTAACCAGCGGCAAAACCGTCACTGTCCAGCATCGACCGGACACAACCCCGACGGGATGGCGAGAAACCATCCAGATCAAAGGTTTGCCGAAGGGCGAGAAACTCGTCTTACGCCGTGAAGGTTTGAGTCGGGGCCCTCGGGTCTTCGGGGGAACGCCTTTCGAGAAAGGAGCGTGGACCTTTATCGCAGACGGCGAATACGCGCTCGGTTTCGACCTGCCCGCGGAGGCGAAATGAGCCTCCTCACTGTTGCCGTGCTCGCACTCGTGGGCCTACAAGAGCCCGCCAAGCTTCAGGGCATTGCCACTGAGCCGGGACTTACTGTCTGGGTTTGGCAGGGCGCAGGCAGAATCTCGCGTCATCCGACCGTCGCCGAGGGCCAGGTGCCGAACGCCTATCTCAACCTCCCAACCCTCGATGTCAAAGATGGATTCCAGAGCCAGGAAGGACTCATCAAGGACAACTTTATTGG
>JACMJO010000263.1 GCA_014380605.1 Fimbriimonadaceae bacterium
CCACCGAATGCACGGAGGATCGCTGAAGGATACTTTCTCATCTTTGGCAATTCAAATCTCGCTTGCAAGCCGCTCGCTAAATCGCACTACGCCTCGTCCTCTTCCTCACCCAGCATCCCGGGAATGAGCTCTACCTTGATGGTTTGAGTCTCTTCATCGACTTCCTTCACAAACTGCTCGACAAACGGGATCATGAGGTCGCCGATGATGAGGATGTCTTGGGCTGGATACGCCTCTACCCTGTCTACTTTGCCCAGAACCATGCCACCGACTGTCACTACGGTCAGACCAACCAGATCCTCTACCAGGAACTGATCTTCCTCCATCTCCATCTCTGAATCTGCGGGGACTGAAAGAAACTCCCATTTCAGCGCCGCGGCGGCTTCAATGCTATCGACCCCGCTCAGCTTCATGAGCATCTTCTTGCCCTGCCACTGAGAAATCTCGACCGTCACCCAGTCATCCTTCAGCATAAGCCTTTCGCCTTTTGCGAGTCGCTGGTCGAAGTCGGTCAGGACTTCCACCTTAACCTGACCCTTGAGGCCATGGGTGCTCACGATGCGGCCGACTTTGAGGAGGTTGTTCATTTGTTGGTAAGGGAAGAAGAGTAAGGAGTAAAGGGACGGTTCATTCTGTGGTCTGGTACATCTTTAAGGCAACGCGCTCAGTGTTCGCTTAGAAGGCCCCTTACACCTTACTCCTTACCCCTTACGTGATTCCCCCAACATCAAAAAGCCAGACTCAACGGCCTGGCTTTGAAAGAACAGTAGGGAATGGGTAACTACTCGGTAACGACTTTGACGAACGCCTTTTCTCGCGACTTCGCCGCGACCGCGCTGACCACGCATCGGATGGCGCTGACCACTCGGCCGCTCTTGCCGATGACCTTGCCGACGTCCTCGGGGTCGCAGTGGATGAAGAACGTGCGGGCGTTGCCTTCGGTCTCTTCTTCGATCTCGATCGCCTCAGGCTTCTCGACGACCGACTTGACGAGCGATTCTACAAATGCTTCGTATGCCATGGTGTTTAGGCCTCTTCTGGCTTGGCTTCTTCGGCCGCGGGCGCTTCTTCGGCAACAGGAGTTTCTTCAACCGCCGGAGCTTTCTCCGCCACTGGCGCTTCTTCAACTACGGGAGCCTCTTCGACTGCTTCAGCCACCGGCTCGGCAACTGGCTCTGGCGCGGCGACGGCTACTGGAGCAGGGGCTGGAGCGGCTTCGGCGACGGCGGCCGGGGCTTCGATGGCCGACTTGACCGACATGGCGGCGGTTCGCTTATCCAGGAACTTATAATCCTTCTTGGAGCCTGGCCTCTTGGCAAAGAACTCTTCGAGAACGCCGATCTTGTTCAAAAGGATCGCGGTCGTCTCGGTGGGCTGAGCGCCTTCCAAAAGCCAGAAGAGGGCTCGCTCTTTGTTGATGTTGATAAGCGTCGGCTTCACAACCGGATCGTATTGGCCGATCGTTTCCACGAAAGCGCCGTTGCGTCCCGCCGTGCTCTTGGCTACGACCACGCGGTAGAAGGGTCGTCCCTTTGTGCCGATGCGTCTCAATCGAATCTTTACCATAGTCTTCTTTAGGGTGTCAGTCTGCCGGTGTGCGAAGACAGAAAGACGCACGGACGGGCGAGATAACTGCCTACTATACCCAAGTCAAAAGCAACCTGTCTTGGTCCTAGAATTTCAGAACCCTCCACCTTCGGGGGAGAGCAGGGTGAGGGACGCTTTCCGACATGCTGTAATCAAGCACCAAGGCACCAAGAACGGCGAGTTCACCCTACTTTTTCTTTTCCTTCTTCTTCCCGAATGGGTTGCCGCGCCCGCCACCACGCTTCATCATGCGTTGCTGCATCCTGCCCATTTGCTTCATGCCCCGACGCATTTCATAAAGCTGTTTGAGGAGCCCATTGACTTCCTCCACCGAGGTGCCTGACCCCGCCGCCAACCGCTTCCGTCGCGATCCGTTGATAATGTCGGGATTGGAGCGCTCTTTGAACGTCATGCTAAGGATAATGGCCTCGATTCGGTTCACTTTCTGATCGTTTATCTCGTTCAGGGCCTCCTCAGGAATCTGCGCCGCGCCGGGAAGCATCTTCAGCACGTTCTTGATCGGGCCCATCTTTCGCATAGTAGAGAACTGGGAAAGCATGTCGTGGAAATCGAGATTGCCGTCCTTGACCTTCCTTTCCAGGGCCATCGCCTCGTTCCGATCGATGGCGGTCTCTGCCTTCTCGATGATCCCGAGAATGTCGCCAAACCCCATGATCCGGCCCGCCATGCGGTCCGCATCGAACATATCCAGCATCTCGACTTGCTCGCCGATACCGATGAAGCGGACCGGAACGCCAGTCGCCGCCCGAACGCTGAGCACTGCGCCGCCCCGAGTGTCGCCATCGAGCTTGGTGAAGATGGCTCCCGTCAGTCCAAACTGCTTATGAAACGCCTCTGCGACGCTCACCGCTTCTTGGCCGGTGGTGGAGTCCAGGACGAGAAGGGTCTCTGTAGGCTTTACAGCTTGCTGAATTCGCTGAAGCTCTGCCATCAGGCCCTCATCGATCGACAATCGGCCGGCCGTGTCCACGATCAAAACGTCGAGCATGAGGTGCTTGGCCCGTTCCAAAGCTTCTTTTGCGATCTGCTCGGGCTTGGCGCCATTCAAATTTGCGTAAACCGGAACCTCGACCTGTTCGCCAAGGACTTGAAGCTGCTTGATTGCGGCGGGGCGTTGGATGTCGCAAGCCGCCATCATCGGCTTCTTGCCCTGCTTGATCAGCCACTTGGCAAGCTTGGCGCTCGTCGTCGTCTTTCCCGAGCCCTGGAGCCCGCACATCAGGATGACCGCGGGAGGCTGGGAACCGTAGTTGAACTTCGGAGCCTCAGTACCCAGCGTCTCGATCAGCGTGTCTCGGACAATACGGATAACCGTTTGATCGGCGTTGAGGCTGCCATAAAGATCCTCGCCCACCGCTTTCTCCTTAACCCGGGCAATGAACGACTTGGCGACCGTGAAGTTGACGTCCGCCTCCAGTAACGCCACGCGAACCTCGCGGAGCATCTCGTTGACGTCGTCTTCAGTCAATCGCCCTTTGCGCTTAAGCCCCGCAAATATCCCCGAGAGCCGCTTGGTTAGATTGTCGAGCATGGAAGGGAAGTGTACTCGGCGTGGCATGGGCATCCTGCCCATGCGTCCCATGACCCTCCAGGTCATTGATATCACAGGCAAAAAACCGCAACTCAACTCGTTGTGGCCCCGTGGCATCGTGATCAATCCACAGCTAAACCGAGGAATCGAGGAACCTAAAACCGAGGAACCTCCCCCAGATGGTCCCAATTTTGCAAACTTCGGCAACAAAATGACCCTAACTACGCATCTAAAAAATGTCGAGAATATTCGACAGGAGTTCTTATAAACATATGAATCCGACGGATGGAGCCAGAAAGACAGGGTTGTCGACAACCGCTCTTGTAACGGTGCTCGCCGGCGTCGGAATCGCTGCATTTGCAACGTTTCTGGTGAGCCGATCGCGGCACCAATCGCTCAGTGTCGACGGGCTGCTTCGGGCATGTGATCATGCCGCCGAAGCGCTTGACGAGCGAATCTCCCATCTGCGACTCGCTTCGTAAGCTAAGTCGCCACCACAAGCAATCATTGGGCGGACTGAGAAATCAGCCCGCCCCTTATACTTTGTGAGCGCCTAACGAGGG
>JACMJO010000264.1 GCA_014380605.1 Fimbriimonadaceae bacterium
GTGTCGTTGAACTGCTTGAAGTTATCGACATCTAGCAAGACCAGGCTTAGGGGCACACCAAGTCTCGCATGACGGTCGTAGGCTCGTTCAAGCTCCTCTTGGAATCCGCGATGGTTCAGTAGGCCGGTCATTCCGTCGGTGAGGGCAAGCTGTTCTAACCTTCGATTGGCCTTCTCAAGCTGAGTTTTTTGAAGTTGAAGTTCCTTAGCATAGAGGTTAATCGTCCCCATCTGTTCATCGATTCTTTGCTCGGCTCTCTTACGTTCGGTAATGTCCAGGTTGGCACTGATTGCGCCAATGAGATCGCCCTGAACATTGCGCAAACCAAAGATGTTGCAAACAAAGTATCGATCCTCCCCACCTGTCATCTGAAGCCTCCACTCGAGGTCTTCGATGGTCTGGCCGGTGAAAAGCGTCTTGACCATTGGTTGGCTCCAAGATTCGTCGGAGGCCATATGAAGAACATCCCACACGGGACGCTGAAATGCCTCATGCGTTGGAATAGCGAAATCCAACTCCGATTGGCGGTTCCACTCGTGGATGAGCCCGGTTTCATCAAGCGTGAAACAGGCGACCGGCAAGCCGTTGAATAGCTCCTCAAAACGACGGGAAGCGTGACGGAGGCTTTCGTTCATCGTTCGAAGCGTCTCACTCTTATGCTCCATTTCAAGGTGTTGCGCCTGGAGGGAATTCTCGATGTGGAGAATCCGTCGAGCTACTTGAAGGCGTTGGTGCATTACTTGGTGGTCGATGGGCTTCGTCAGGAAATCGTCGATGCCAGCGTCATAGGCTTCCCTTATGCCCTCGACATCTTCTTTTGCGCTACAGAGCATGAAGTAAACATAGTTGCCTTGCTCTGCCCTGATTCTTCGGCAAATCTCGATGCCGCTGACTTCTGAAAGGAACCAATCGGCAACGATAAGACGGTACCGATTCCGGCTGTACATCTGAAGAGCTTGCTCGCCGCTGGTAGCGCAATCGACCTTGATGCCTTCGCTGGCAAAGTAGCGCTTGAGGATCAACGCGGAAACAGGCTCATCTTCGACGATAAGCACACGCGCGTGTTTACCGTAGCCAATGAGGACATCCCTATCCTTGCCGATCCGTTCCGTCAAAATCACTCTCGCAACACCAATTGGCGCTGACACGCATAAATGATCGGCGACTCCCCAAGAAAATCACAGGAGCTTAAATATTCCTGCAATATCTTTCTGGCATCAAATAGTCGAGGCGAGGTGAGGCTCTTTAGGCTACTTTTGCTTTCGAAGCAAGGTTACGCGACCAATCGGCACCCATTCTGCGACCAGGATGTCTCCGTTTCGAAGGAACATGGCATCGTGAGGATGGATGAACTTGCCGGGGATGAAGTCGGCCCTCGGATGGCCCCGCAGGTCGGAGGGCTTTCCATCTCCAAGTTGGACGACTGGCTTGTTATCCTGATCGAGGATCGTGACCACGCTCTCCAAGTCTGGAACGAGCATGAGTTCCTTTCTCAGACTAAAGTGGCATGGCAGGCGCATACCACTGGTCTCAAACCTGACGTGCTTTCCATCTAGCGAGAAATATTGGATGCGTCGATTGCCGCGGTCGGCGACGGCCAGCAGGGGCTCCTTCAACCTCGTATCTACCCAGAGCCCATGCGGGCAATTCAATTGGCCGGGGTCTTTGCCGTAACCGCCGAAGGTTCGGACGAAGTTGCCTTTGACGTCGTATTGGTGGATCCAGCTTGAACCGTAACCATCGCCAATGTAGAAGTCTCCATCCTTAGCAAACGCGACATTGGTCGGCACGTATCCTGCGCCGTCTTTGTACTTTCCAGATTCGGCCGGAGCTCCCATCTCCCAAACGACGGTACCGTCGAGCTTTGTTTTGACAACCTTTCGAGCGCTGGTATCGCAGTGGTATAGGAATTCTTCATTCCCCTCCTTCCGAAGGTCCAGGCCATGGGCTCCACCTTTGAATCGGGAACCCCAAGAGTTCAGGAACTTGCCTTTCTCGTCGTAGACGCAGACGGCATCGCTACTCTTGCTCTGGCCATTGACGGTATGGGCGACATAGATGCGGCCTTTGCCGTCTTGGGCAACGCCGTGGGTGTCGCCGAAGATCATGCCTTCGGGTGGGGTGATCCAATCGTGGATGCACTCATAGCGATGTTCGCCGCTGCCCAAGATGATCTTCTCATCGCTCCAGGTACGAAAGCCGCTTGCCATCGCAACCGCCGCACCCGTTGTTCCGACCAAGAAGGTCCGGCGCGAAACGGTATTGCCATTTTCCATCTGCATAGTTTAGGCGATGTCGCGCATGGCGACAAATCGGTCCCAGAAACATTTTCAGAAGTTTTGATATAACGTGATATCAAACGTGATATTCCGATGTATCATGTCCTTTGATGATTTAATGGCAAGGGCCATGAGGTCAGAGATCGAAGTTATCTGGGCATCTTTTTTGCCCCAAAAAAAATCGCCAATGTTGGCAAAAGAAGGTGTTCAACTCATGAAACGTAGAGGTTTCACTCTCATCGAATTGCTAGTCGTCATCGCGATCATCGCGATCCTAGCCGCCATTCTCTTTCCTGTCTTTGCCCAGGCAAAGGCGGCGGCCAAGAAGTCTTCCGACCTGAGCAATGTAAAGCAGCATGGCTTGGCCCACATTATGTACGCCGGAGACTACGACGATGTAATGGCGCTTGGCCTTGGGCCAGCTTGGACAGACTCACTCTCCTGGCCCATCACGACGATGCCCTACATTAAGAATCTTGGGATTTTCCGAAGCCCCCTGGAAACTTCGGACAAGGCAGTCTATGACTGGACCCAGCCTTGGGCAGGCGTTCCGATCTCATACGGCGTGAACGGACTACTTAACCCAGCAGCTGGTGGTAATCCTCGGACCTTGCTTGGAATTTTCACTCCTATGGCGCAGGACTGGATTGCCCCATCATCTCGATCCCAAACTGAGATCACTAAGGTTGCCGAGACCATCATGTTAACCAACAAGTTCAATGGAGATGCGAGCAAGCTCAGTCCCGCTGGTTGGGGAAACCTCACCAACTGGTTCGGAAGTGTGTTCATGGTAGATCCGGGCCACACGGGAGTGAATTCCGACCTCGGCGATTGCCTTGGATGGACATGGTCGGCGGGAGTCTGTATTCCAAACGGAACACAGCCCGTCACCAACGCCTATCCTAGCGGACCCAACGGCGCAGTGAGCCTGCTTCCTGGGAACCAGTCGAACTTCCTTATGGCGGACGGCCATGCGAAGTCCTTCCGACCTCAGGCAACGAATCCAAATCCTGTTGCTCGACCTCAGGACAACATGTGGAACGCGGTTCGTTAGTTCGCCCATGCCCGGCTTCAAAATCCGGGCTTACAAGCTTATGATCAAAATGAAAAGAGTCACTTTCCCAGTTTCAGGATTCGCGATCCTGCTTCTCACCGTTTGGGGTTGCGGCCAATCTGAGCCCCAGCTATCAAAGAATGAGGAGAAGAACTTTAAGGGTAGCTCCGAAATGTCCGAGGAAGCCAAGAAGCGAATGGCCGAAGGGATGAAGAAGATGGCAGAAATGCAAAAGATGAACGGCCAGCCCGCCCCAGCAGCTCCGTCAAGCGGAGGCTAGTTTTCTCGATTGCTTTGCGGAACCCGCCGACACTTGTTTTGTCGGCGGCTTTTTTTCTTCGAATCGGGCACAATGAAAATAATGGCGATCAGGCTTCGAGATGTAGCTGAAAAAGCGGGAGTCACTCCCGTCGTCGTCTCACGCGTACTCCATAACAAAGCCAACGGAATCCGTGTAAGCGAAGCGACCGCCCAGCGAATTCGCGATGCCGCGGAAGACCTCGGTTACCGGGTCAACGTTTGGGCTCGAAATTTTCGCAACCAACGAACGATGGCTCTCGGCGTTCTTCACGGCACCGGTTTCCCTAGGCCGATGTTGGATCGAGGATCGCGATACTTCGCTTCCCTGATGGATGGGATTATCGAAGGCGCGTTCAAGCACGGTTACTCGGTGACAATGTGCCCGAAATTGCTTGGCGAAGATTCAAACGACGCCATGAACGATGGCCGTTTCGATGGCCTAATTTGGTATAGCACGTCACCCCCGCCCGAAATGAAGGAGCAGATTATTCGGTCTGTCGTTCCTATCGTCGTCCTTCATGCCCACACTGCTGAGTTTGGCGGTCGAATTCCGACTGTGATCTGCGACAACTATCAAGGAATCAAGCTTGCAGTCGATCACCTTGCCTCTCTGGGCCATCGGAAGATCAGCTTTGCCATGGAACGAGAGCTACTCTCCAACGAAGTTCATGAACGGCGAGACGCATTTCTCAAGACCTCGGAGCAAGCAGGGTTGCCCGTTACAAGTGCAGATGTAATCCAATTGGATTGGGAAAGGCGCGATCTGCATACGTATCTCTTAAATCCACTGCACTCTGCGGTGATCTGCTTCAGCGATGGCTTGGCCGCGGACTTCATCGCCATCGCCCAAGAGCATGGGTTGACTATCCCGAAAGACTTGTCGGTGATCGGATTTGACTCGACCGCATTCTGCAACGAACTTCGCCCGGAGCTGACGTCGATCAGCCAACCCCTTCTGAGAATCGGCGAAACCGCAATCGACGTTCTAGTCAAGCGAATCGAGGGAGAAATGGTTGAGCCCATGGAGTCAGTTCTGCCGTGCACACTGGACATCAGGCGTTCCACTGAAAGTGTCTTGCAAAGTTAGAAGATGGTGGGCGGTGCAGGATTCGAACCCGCGACATTCTCGGTGTAAACGAGACGCTCTACCAACTGAGCTAA
>JACMJO010000018.1 GCA_014380605.1 Fimbriimonadaceae bacterium
TCACGAGCGACGGCAACAAGTTTTCCTATCAGATCGAGAACAGTAGTTATCACCGCGCCCCTGGGCTTCGACTTACCGAACCCGTAGCCAATCCGCGAGTCGGCGTCACCCATACGCTAGCGTCCATCTATGCCGCGTCTAGTAAGAGTATTGGCGATCGATCTACTCCATTGGACATCGCCATCTCTGCGCCTGGCGACCTCGTGTATCGGGCTGGACAGTGGGGGAAGGGATATGGGAAAGAGGGGAAGAAGGAGATTAACGGCAAGTCAGCCTTCCTTGTGGGAGGAGAGTTTCGCCCATATGCAGGTGCCGAGGCAACTGGACGTTATCACATGGCAATTACGGAAGGCGGCGAACTGTTGGAGTACATCGAGGTGATAAAGGTTGCGGTTGGCGATGGACCGAATCCTCAAATCGTCGAGGTGACCAGCCGCTGGGATGTGAACTTGATCATCAACGGCAAGGTAGACCCCTCGCTGTTCAGGGTCGTCTCGCGGTAATCGGCCGCTTCCTGGCTGAATGTATACCTTTTTGGGTAGATTAAGGGCATGTCCGCTGGTGATGGCGTTTCGATGACTTTTTCGGATCTGAAGCAAGGGATGAACGTTCGCGTGAAGTCCGTTGAGGTTGACTCTCCGGAATGTCGACGCCTTGAAGAAATGGGACTGACCCCCGGCACCAGCTTCCGCGTTGTAAAGGTAGCGCCTTTTGGCGATCCGATCGAGATCGATCTTCGGGGATATCGGCTTTGTCTGAGAAAGCGCGAAACGGTTGGTTTCGTCTTAGAACTAGCCGCTTAGTATCTTGGCGCCATGATCGAAGCTGCCAAGCGAATCCGAACCGTTGCAATAGTTGGAAACCCCAATGCAGGCAAAACAACCCTGTTCAATGCCCTTACCGGTTCACATCAAAAGGTCGGCAACTATCCAGGCGTTACAGTAGAACGTGTTTCCGGCACCTTAAAACTCGATGGAGAATCCGCATCTTGCATCGATATTCCTGGCCTATACAGCCTAAGTGCAGTTTCTGAAGACGAGCGGGTGGCCGTCGATGCTATTCAGGGCGCGGTCGAAGGCGATTCTAAGCCCGACCTCCTCGTTTGCGTCCTTGACGCCTCAAACCTGGAGCGGAACCTCTTCCTTTACAGCCAAATAGCTGAGCTTGGAATTCCAACCGTGGTTGCGCTCACCATGATGGACCGGTTGGAGCGGAAACGACTGTCGCTTGACCGGAAACGCCTAGCTGAGATGCTGGATGTGGATGTCGTTTCAGTGGTGGGGCACAAAGAGAAAGGCATCGCCGAACTCAAAGATGCGATCTCAAGAAACATCGAACAGCCTCGGATTCCCAAGCTTGCTGTGGGCCTGTCCGAAGATGTCGAAAGCAAAGTTGAGTCCCTACGAGAGCGTCTCGCCAGGATCGGAGAAGATATCGGTCTTGTCGACCTGGTCCAAATGCTTCGAGAATCCGACTCGGCCGTCGAGCGGTATGCGAAAGACTTCCCCGAGATTGAAACCGAGTTCAGTGACGCCGCAGAAGCCGTCCGTTCATCTGAAAGCCCAGCGGAGATAACTACCCAAGCCAGATACGCCTGGTCCAACCATGTGGCGACTCAGGTAGTCACCAAGCCCGCTGGGCCGTCCAAACGGAGTCTCTCTGACCGAATCGATGCGATCTTGATCAATCGAGTCTGGGGATTCGCAATATTCATGGTGGTCATGTATTTGGTCTTCCAGTCCATCTACAGCTTTGCCGCTCCGTTGATGGATGGCATCGAGTGGTGCTTCGCGCAACTTGGCAGTTGGATTTCGCCCAAACTCGCATTTAGCCCAACTTTGCAATCGCTTGTCGTCGAGGGGCTTATTGGCGGTGTCGGCGGGATGCTGGTCTTCTTGCCTCAGATTCTGATCCTGTTCTTCTTCATTGCCGTTCTCGAAGGGACGGGATACTTGGCCCGGGCTGCATTTATGATGGATCGCCTGTTGGGCTGGTGCGGGTTGAATGGTAGAGCCTTCATACCCCTGTTGTCCAGCTTCGCCTGCGCAATTCCCGGCATCATGGCGGCCCGCGTGATGCCAGACGCCAAGGCTCGATTGGCGACGATTCTCGTCGCGCCCTTGATGAGCTGTTCGGCCCGGTTGCCCGTCTACTTATTGCTTATCGGGGTCTTCGTTGAGCCCAAGTACGGTGCGGTTTGGGCAGGCATCGCCCTATTTGCCATGCACATGGTGGGCTTGGTCATCGCCATCCCGATCGTGTGGATTTTGAACCGGAAGATGCTTCGCGGAAAGCGGTTGCCATTCCTGTTGGAGTTGCCCCCTTACCAGTGGCCCAAGCCAAAGGATGTCTGGCTCGCGATGTACTTCCGAGGCAAGGTCTTTGTGAAGACAGCCGGAACCATCATCGTTCTGATGTCGGTCTTGATCTGGGCCGCCTCTTATTTCCCGAGGTCCGATGCCGCGGCGAATGAAACCAAGTTTCGCACAGGCTGGATCGAGCAGGGCATGCCCGATGCTGGGAAAGAGTTCGAAGCGGCAATGTCCCAATTCGTGGACGAGCAACAGCTAGAGGGCTCTTACTTAGGTCGCTTTGGCAGGTTCCTGGAACCCGCCTTCGTTCCAGCGGGCTTCGATTGGCGAATTACAACCAGCATCCTCTCCGCATTCCCAGCCCGAGAAGTGGTGATTCCATCCCTTGGCATCATTTTTAGCCTTGGCGCGGAGGTGGACCAGGAGTCTCCTTCCTTGCAAACAAAGCTGAAGGAAGCTACTTGGCCAGATGGGCGACCGTTGATTACCATCTGGACCGCTTTCGCGCTGATGGTTTTCTTTGCGCTGTGTTGCCAATGCAACGCCACCCTCGCCGCCATAAAACGGGAGACCAATAGCTGGAAATGGCCTGTCTTTGTCTTCTTCTACATGACAGGCCTGGCCTACATTGCCGCTGTGATCATCAACCAGGCTGGATTGATGATCGGCGGAGGCTAGAAACTGGCCGAGAGCCCGATGGTGAAGCCTCGGAACTGGTCTTGGGAGCTGAAGTAGTATTTGCCTTCCAAATTGGGGGAGATTCCCAAGAACTTGAACTTGAGCGGAGTGCCCAAGGCAATGGACCCGACAAACCCGTTTGCGCTGCGGAATTCGTTCGTTCCTCTCGA
>JACMJO010000265.1 GCA_014380605.1 Fimbriimonadaceae bacterium
AAGGCTGCAAAATCCGCTTAAGGGAGACCGCATTCTTGGCAAAGTCTTGCCACGGGTCGATCTTCCTGCGCTCCAAATAGGCCAGTGAGTTCCCAATGTGGAACTGGTCTGCCCCGGTTGCCTTTAGGAGCTCCTCGAAAGTTACGGGCATAGCGACCGGCAGACCCGGGCGGGCGCGCAAGCTGTAAGCCGAAATCGCAGTTGATCCCCGGCCGTTGCGGAGGTAGTCGATGTAGATCTTTCCCTTTCGCTTTTCCTTGTTTGAAACGCTAATAAACTGTTTGGGCTTTTCCGACGCAATCTGCTCGGCGAGGGTCTTGCAGAACGCCTTGGCATCCGCCCATTCCAATTCTGGCTTAATGCTCGCAACCAAGTGGACGCCTTTGCCCCCGGACAACTTGTAAAAAGGGTCGATGCCAATGCTTTGAAGCCGCTCCCGAACGTACTCCGCCGCTTTAACAATGTCAGCCCAAGAAACGTCCGGCCCCGGATCGAGGTCGAAGATAAGCTGGTCTGGCTTCTCGATCGTCCGGATCCTGCTCCCCCAGGGGTGGAACTCCATCACACCCATCTGACTGGCTTCCAGCAAGCCAGATGGGTTCTTGATTGTGACGAAGTCATCGTCTCCATCCTTAGCCTCGACCATCCCCTTGAACTTGCCCGCCATTAAGTGCTTTTGGAAGAAGCAATCTCCAGAGACCCCATCGGGACACCGCAACATCGCCACCATCCGATCTTTCAGGCATGGCATCAAGTAAGGCGCAATATCTTGATAAAACTGAAATGCGTCCAGCTTGGTTGATTTGCTCTCTGAATCTAGGACCCGGTCAGGGCTTGTTAACTTCACCATGGTCGCTTGTCGTTTCTTAGGTTCTGGTTTCACACCGATTGCCTCGCCTTGATAGCTTGCCTGTCTCAAAATCCCATCGCTGGTGCGATCTGCATATTCGACGCGGACTTTAAGCTTGGGGACGACCCAATGAACTCCCTTTCTTTGCAAGGCGGTGAGTTCGGCGACGCTTGGCTTTGAGGTTCCCAGGCCATCCAGACGCTTCCAAAGCTCGCTCCGAACCTGCTCCGAAAACCCGGAGCCCACTCGGCCCATGTATTGCAGAGAATCGTCTGCAAGTAGCAAAGCCCCGATCAAACTACGGCTTCCCTGGAGGAAGGTGAATCCGACGACAGTTGCTTCGATCGACCGCCGACACTTCACCTTGATCCAGTCCGATGATCGACGGCCCGCGTACTGACTGGTAGCCCGCTTTGCAACGATCCCTTCAAGGCCCAGTTCGCAAGCGGAGCGATACACCGATACCGAATCGCCGTCGATCCGGGGCGAGATCATGACTTTGTCTGTAGCCTTTGCCAGAGTTTGCTCAAGGGCTGAACGACGCTTCGACAGGGGCAACCCCCGGATGTCGAACCCTGCGAGCATGACGAGATCGAAGGCCACGAATCTAACGTCGCCCGGTTTGTTCTTCAATTGGTTTTGAAGGAGACTGAAGTCGCTTCTGCCAACCGCCGTAAGAGCCACGATTTCTCCGTCGATGATCGCGTTTGGCTTGCAATATTTCGCAATCTCTTTGGCCAAGATGGGCAATTTAAGATCATTTCCGTTTCGCGAGATCAACTTGCAGATACCGCTCTCAACGACCGCAAAAGCCCGGTACCCATCCCACTTGATCTCATAGAGCCAATCCTCGCCAGTGGGAAGTGCGCTTTTTAGCTCTGCAAGTTGGTGCTTGGGCGGCTTGTCGGCATCCCACTTCTGGCCAAGGTCGTGAGGAATCGGTTTCGAGTCCTTCTCCTTGATCAGAAGCCAATTCTCTTTCTCGCTCGGCTCGCCCATCCGAACCAGCACCCATTTACCCTTAAGGCGTTCTCCTGAAACGTGAAATTTTAGATCGCCGTCCCGCAAGGATTGATCGACGTCGCCCTCTGGCTTCCAAGTGCCCCGATCCCAGATCTCTACCGTTCCGGCTCCATAGTTTCCCTTGGGAATCGTGCCCTCGAAAGTTGCGTAATCGACAGGATGGTCCTCGACGCGCACGGCAAGCCGCTTGATGCTAGGATCAGTGGACGGCTCTTTCGGAACTGCCCAACTGAGCAAAGCGCCGTCATGCTCTAGCCTGAAATCGTAATGAAGCCGGGTTGCATCGTGCTTTTGCACGACATAGATGAGTTTGGCGTCGGTCGTGGTGTGCCTGGGCTCAGGAGTATTCGCAAACTTCCGTTTGCGGTGATACTGCGATAGATTCCGTTTCTTATCCACCATCCTCTCATTGAAAGACGGCGGAGGCTTGGCGGTTCCTAAACCTTCTCAGAGACCCAGATGTTTCGGAACCGAATCCGATTGCCGTGGTCCTGCAGATAAAACGGACGCGGGTTCGGGCTTTCCGGGTCGCCTGCGCCGGTTGGGTTAGGCAGCACGATGTTATTGTGGATTAACGTTCCGTTATGGTAGATCGTGACCCGAGCATTTTCGGTTTTCTTGTCACCGTTCCACTTTGCCGCCTTAAGGGTGACGTCGTAGCTTTGCCAGACGCCAGCAGGTAGGGCCATCGCATAGTCGGGAGCTTTGATCGTGTAGATGCCGCCGCATTCGTTATCGGCGGGACCACGAGGAGCCGAGTTCAAGATTTGAAGCTCGTACGAGCCCATAAGGTACACGCCGGAGTTGCCGTTTGCTTGGCCCGATCGCCCATTGTCATCGACCATGAACTCCATGTGCATCCGAAAATCAGAGAACTTGCGCTTGGACATGATCGAGCCGGAGCGCGGCTTGACCTCCATCGCGCTATCCACCCAAGTCCAGGGATTGGGCTCCTCCGGTTTGCCTTGCCTAGCCCAGTTCTTGAGGTCGGCTTCCGTCTTAAGCAACCATTCTCCGCCCTTCGGCGGGTTTGCGGTCGGGATGCCGAGGTCCTTAACTTTGATGTTGCGCCACTTGACCTCGACTCCAGCCTTGTCGTGGTTATGCACCTGAAGGCCGATGAATCCGGTTTGGGTCATGGAGTCGCGGAAATCTACGATCCGAGCCCGGTTCACCCATGTCTGAATCCGATCACCCTTCGCCACGACCCGGAACTTGTTCCATTGGCCGTTCTTGAACGCTTTCTGCCCGTTTGGGTTCTTGGAAAGGTCTTGCAACCAGCCTCGGCGATTCTCGTCGTATAGGCCGCCCGACCACGCTCGGGGAAGCGGGTCGATCTCAACCTGATAGCCATGAACGCCACCCTCCCGATACCCCGGCACGCTGTTGGAACGGATCTGGACGCCCGAGTTCATCGTGGGATCGACCCAAACCTCAAACTCCAGCTCGAAGTCGCCATAGACTTTATCGGTGCAAAGGAAGCTGTTCGGAGTTCCCGTTACCG
>JACMJO010000266.1 GCA_014380605.1 Fimbriimonadaceae bacterium
ACGACCGGGTCAAGTCGACCCTCGCGGGCGAGCTCGGTAAGGTCTCTTCCGAACTCATCCAGCGTTTGGGTGTTTGTGCCTGAAGTGGAACTACCGCTTGAAGCTCGGGAACTGGTGCCGGACTTTGTTTGACTTTCGTTGTCCTGCAGGGCCATAACCTCTCGGCGAGCTTTCTCAAGCTCAACCCCGAGTTTGGCGAGCACTCTGCCCGCCAGGCCATCGCCTTCCCGTATGAGACCAAGCAACAAGTGCTCGGTGCCAATGTAGTTGTTGTTCAGGTTTCGTGCTTCGTCATAAGCCAGGTCGATCACGCGCTTCGCCCTCGGCGTTAGCGTCATGTCTTGAGATGGCCGGGCATCTCCCCTCGGGAGCTGCTTTTCAACTTCCGCACGAATTCTATTTAAACTGACTCCTAGCTTCTCCAGGACGCGTGCCGCGACCGAATCGGATTCGCGGACGAGCCCCAGCAGAAGGTGTTCGGTGGAGACGTATCCCTCCCCAAACTTCTGGGCCTCTTCTTGTGCGTAGAAAACCACTTTCCGCGCGCGTTCTGTAAAGCGTTGCCACATATCTTTTCAGTTCACCTACTTGTTCGACGGGCCAGAGCCCCTCAACGTAGCTTATCTACGCCGAGGTCCCGGGCGAATACTCCATACCTAGTCTAGAATTAGGTCCAAACTAGGCGGACGTCCCTTCGCCGAATCGATCTCCGTAAGCACTCCTATTGCTAGGACTGTTGCGACATCAAACCCGTTCGAAGCCCGGCGAGATTGCCTGCCCCTCAAAGGTGAGATTACCCGCCAATGCCCACGGTTCCCCTGATTATTGGCAGTCCTGGGCCCAGTCGTTATGCGTGGGCACGATTCGTTGGATTTTTGTTAGGGGTGGCGTGCTGATGCATCGGTCTGCCGGGCCGTGTGGTTCGCCGTGGATTAGGAAGAGCCACTCAAGCTCCTTCTTAACCAAGAAGGATGGGAAACTTGAGGCCGCCTTGACCATGAGCGAGGTCCGAAAGGGCACAACCATGCTGACGCAGTTCATGCAGGACGGCAGAAAGCCAAAAGTGGGAGTGGCTTCCTTCCCCTTAACCGGCAAGGTGAAGGAAGCTCGGCAGCTACTTCGCCGAAGCCGCTCGGTGCTGATCGCTGGCCTGCTTAGCCATTTGGTTCAGGGGAATCGCGCTCTTTGGCACTCCTGTTTCCATGGGAAAGTAGGTGTTCCAAGAGCTGCCGCCTCTCCTCACCGCGACGAGGTCCTCCGCCGGAAGCACAACGACGTTCCCATCGCTAAAGAGGCCGATGGCGAATCCATAATATTGGACGGAGGGATACTTGCCGCCGAGGTCGACCGACCGACCACGCTTATAGTGGGTGGAGAATGCCCATAGATCCCGTTCGCCCTTGGCCGGCAAGACTGGCTTCTTTGAACCGTCCGGTCGCTTGGTGTTCCAATTTAGCGTGTACCTCGGGTCAGTTGTTACGGGTTTGGACTCCGTGTAGGCTGGAGTCTTCGCATCATTGCAAACGACATCCTTCTCGGACAGTTCGATTCCGTACGCGGGATTCTTGACCAGGTTCCTAAGCTCTTGCTGCCTCGCCGGCAAATGCCCGGTTGCCTCGCGGTACTTGACGAGCGCCTTATAAATGCGCTTCATCGCCTGGACGGCGTTTTCGGGATTCCCGGGAATGGCAGGCGGTGGCGCGGTGTGCGAAACGGGCGAAAGTTTCGCCGACTCTCCCAAGAGCGAGCAGCCCTGGCAAGTAGGCTCAATGGTCGCAGGCTTGCAAGAACACAGCGCCAGGACAGATAGAACACTGACTAAAGCAGTAGGGTAGTGTCGCATAGCTTATTTGGCGACCATCAAGACATTTGTCAGTGCTGGTCCTTGGTGCATGCCGGCCCCGCCGAACTGGTAACAGGCAGTCCGGAAACATTGGTTTCCGTATATGTCCTGATACCTGGCGACTGCCAAAAGCAGTCCGATCGAAAGTAGAAGCCAATTTAGCATGGTCTCTTTCCTCCTGGGAGATATAGTATCCCGGTTTTCGGAGAGTTCATCGTGCCATTGCATTCCTACTTGGATTGAGGCATTGGGGCTCCGACCGAAGGGCGGAAGCTCCTCGGCAGCCGTCGGCCTCCTGCTGGATTCCCTGCTCAAGAAGGGGCTTTCCCTCGGCGATCCGACGCATTGAAGGAGTCCGCGACTGGTTGCAAGGACTAGCCCTTTATCAGCGGTCAGGCTAAACTATCAGCATGCAAGGTGCGGCGAAGGTCGGCATTCTGGTGGTCATATTTGCGGTCCTGTTCTATGGAGCCTACATGGTCCTCGGCCAGAACCTTCTGGGCGAGAGCAAATCGACTTACTATGCCGAGTTTGCCGATGCCGGTGGCATGACGTCTGGTTCCCAAGTGCAGATTGCTGGTGTCAAGGTGGGCACGGTCGATTCCGTCGATCTTAAGAGCCCAACCCTTGCTAGGCTAACCCTCAAAATCGACAAGACAGTCAATATTCCGAGCGGAAGCACAGCGTTGATCCCTACCTCTCTCATTGGCCTGGGAGACAAAGCGGTCCTGATCGTTCCTCCCAAACAGTCGAGCGGCTTTCTGACTGCGGGCTCGACCCTAAAAGGGGTCAGAACTGGCGCCCTCGATGGCATACTCCCAAATCCCGAAGCTACGGTTGCGGAGCTTAACAGGACCCTCGTTGCGACCCGCAAGCTTTTAGAGAACCAGCAACTTCAGACCAAGCTTGTGACTCTCCTGGACTCAAGCAACAAGACCGCCGCCGAGTTTGGGAAGTTGGCAGGGAGAATGGACACGATCCTGGCCCAAGGGAACCCAAAGATTCAGCGCGCCCTAAACGAGGCCGCCCTGACGATGAGCGAAGTCAGAAAGGGCACCACGATGCTTACCCAGATCATCAAGGATGGGAGGTACCAAAAAGAGGCCCTGGCGATGCTTGAGAAGTTAAACCAAGCCGCCGAAGGCGCGAACAAGATCATTTCCGATGTACAGGCCCTAACCGGCGATCCCGATCTCAAAGCCAGCCTAAGTAAGACCACCAAGAACGTGGCGACCATGACCGACAGCGGCGTCGAAATCGCGAAAAGCAGTGAAAAAATCGCGAAGGATGGCGAAAAGATCAGCGCCAACGCGATCGTTATGAGCGAAAAGGTTATCGAGATCGAGACCAAGGCGAGCGCCCTGCTCGATGAAGTCAAGGTGGCGATCGATAACATCAAAGGCTTCTTCCAAAAAACGGGCGGGAAGGTCACGGTGCCCAAGATCGAGGCGACGCTAGACCTCATGAGAAAGGGCGAGCCAAACCGATTCCAGACCGATGTCGGAGTCAAAATCGACCTCAAGGACTACGACATTCACGTCGGCCTGTGGGACGCGTTTGAGACCAACCGCATTACCGCCCAATTGGCCAGGCCCTTTAGTCCAAATGGGGAATACCGGTACGGAATCTATGCAAGCAAGCCGGGCGTAGGGGTAGACTACCGAGTCGCGCCGAGTTTGTACTTGCGGGGAGATCTATTCGACATCAATCGACCCCGATTCGACTTGCGCGCACGATACGAATTTGGAAAGGGATTCTACGGCTGGATCGGGATGGATAGCATCTTCAACAAGAATGCCCCGATGATCGGCTTGGGAATCCGGAACTAGGGAGTTCGTGGGTAACGAGTAAAAGGTAAAGGGTAAGGCGGAAACATCGCATTAGCCTTTACCCCTTACTCCTCACCCCTTACCGCAGAAAAATGAAAGTTATCTTGAATCAAACAGTGCCGAAGGTCGGCAAAGAAGGAACCGTGGTCACGGTCGCCGACGGGTACGCCAGGAACTACCTGTTCCCCCGCAAGCTTGCGATTCTCGCCGAGAAGAACCAGTTAGTGGCGCTGGAGCGAAGGCAGGCAAAGGTCGCCGAGAAGACTGCGGGCCTGAAGGCTGCCGCAGAGACTCTTAAGGAGCTGCTCCATGGCAAGACGGTTAGAGTCGAAGGCAAGGTCGGCAGAGATTCCGGCAAGCTCTTTGGCGCCGTCACGTCCCAGGACGTTGTCGATCTAATCAAATCGCAACTTGGCCAAACGGTCGAGAAGAAGCAGGTCGCGTTGATCGAGCCGATCAAAAGACTTGGCGTTCATGCGGTCGAACTAGACCTGCACCCTCAAGTGGATGCCCACGTGAATGTCGAAGTATTCGATCCCGCCGCAATCGTGGTCGAAGCTCCCAAGGAAGAGGAAGCGGCTCCGGTTGAAGAACTGGTGGAAGCTTAAGTTAGGATTTCGAAACGGCCTCCGCGATTTAATCGCGGAGGCCGTTTTTGTTTAAGAACCTCCGCGCTACGCCATCATCGCCCTAGCGCAGTGGCCGATGATCGAGATCGCACGCTCAACCTCATGATCCCACCGACTTGCGTTGATCCTGAGGAAGTTACGGTACTGGTCGTGGGCGGAGAAAAGGATTCCGGGAGTGAAGGTCACGCCCTTTTCGACGGTCTTTCCATAGAGGGCGATCGTGTTGACGGCGTGGGGCAGTTCCACCCACAGAACGAAACCGCCAAGTGGCCTAGTAATCTTGGATTCGCTCGGGAAATGGCGACAGATCGACTCCGAAATGTGGCGGATGCTCGATTCGTTGCTCTTCCGCGAACGTCTCAAGTAGTGGTCGTAACCGCCATTGCTCAGGAACTCGGCGATCACTAGCTGGGGCAGGGAAGCTGCGCCGATGTTCATAGCATACTTGGCCCGCTCGATGCTCGATCTGTGCTTGCCCGAGATCACCCAGCCAATCCGCATCCCAGGCGAAAGGGTTTTGCTGAACGAGGAGCAAAGGAGCACAGTGTCGTTTTCATCATAAGCCTTTGCGACGCTGGGACGCGCATCGTCAAACCCGAGATCGCCATAGATATCGTCCTCGATGATGGAGGCTTCGTATCGTTGACAGATGGCGACCAGCCTCTGCTTGTCGACATCCGATAACTGGCCCCCCAGCGGATTGCCAAAGTTGGTGGAAAGCATAACAGCCTGAATCTGCCGGGAAGTCCCATAAGCCTGCGCCAAAGCCTCCTCCAGCCTCGAAACGCACATGCCTTCCCGACTCCTCGTCTCAATCTCGACTGCCTTTAGTCCAGCCAATCGGGTGGCAAGCAGAACCCCATAGTAGCAAGGCGACTCAACGGCCACCACGCCACCAGGCTTGCATGCTGACTGAAGCGCGAGCACCAGCGCTTCTTGGCAACCGCTGGTGATCACGATTTCATTGGGTGAGACCGCACACCCCGCTTCGAAGAGCCTTTGTGCGATCTGCTCTTTGAGTGGTGGATAGCCTCCGGACTCCATGTAGCCATAAGCCTCGGTTGGCATATCCCGAATGACTTGCGCAGTGATCCGATTCAGTTTGGCGACGGGCCGAGTTCCAGGATTTGGGGTCGCGAAGGCTAGGCTAGTGACTCCATCGCGGTAGGCGTCGATCATCATCTGTTCCAGAAGAACTTCGCGTCGGAACTCCGCAGGCTCGAACTTGGGCTGAGTGCGATCAGGCTCGCTAGGCATCGCGGAAGGGCGCGATCGCACATAGTGGCCCGACTGCGGCCGAGGGTGGATGAACCCTTGGTCTTCGAGGAGGCGATAAGCATCCAGTACAGTTGTGATACTCACCTTGTAGGCGCGGCTGAGTTCGCGCACAGACGGAAGACGGTCGCCCGGGCGGTAGGTTCGGCGGGTGATTTGATCCCGAACCCTTCCCGCAACCTGCTCGTAGAGTCGATGTCCGATCGCTGCCATAAGGTTACTGTAGCCGCTGTTCCTTCCA
>JACMJO010000267.1 GCA_014380605.1 Fimbriimonadaceae bacterium
CTGGGCCCTGTGGACTAGTAAAGAAAAATCATTTAATTTGAAATTCAGGTTCCCTTGAATCTAAGGTTGTGCTATCATGTCCGCGATGTACAGTCAGATTGGTACGAGGATCGTGCCAGTCGGATGGAGGGAAACCAAGCATGAAGTTTTATAATCTGAAGACTCGTTCGCACGTTGAAGTGCCTGAAGGCGACGTTCGCAAAATGAAGATGGTTCGCAAGACCAAGTCTGGCGAACAGGTTCGCTATGCGCTGACCGCTACCTTTGAGGGCTCTAAGCTCTTTAAGTTCATCAACGAAGCAACGTATAAGTCTTCCAACGCCAAGGACGCCTAACGACCCGACTTAGGAAGGGCGCCGCCGATATCGGCGGCGCCCTTCCTTGCTTTTACTGAACCCACTTCAGTGAATACCGTCATTCATGACATGGCACTTTCAACTGAGCGAGAAAAGGGAGCCCATCTACTCCGAAGATTTGGTTTGGGAGCCAGCGAAGCTGAACTCGACTACTATCTGAAGGATGGGTTGAACGGCGCCATCGACAAGTTGCTCGCCTACGAAAGCGTCAATGAGGGCTTTGATGTAGAGATCGAGAAGATGGCCAATCAGAACGGCCAGATTCAGCCGCAATCCGTTGGAGTCTGGTGGACCCTCCGCCTAGTTGCCACTCAACGGCCTTTGCAAGAGAAGATGTCCGTTTTCTGGCACGATCACTTCGCGACGAGCGCGAGCAAGGTTCAGGCTGGGCCAACGATGCATCAGCACAACGAGGTTCTTCGCAAGAACGCGACCGGTAACTTCCGCACGTTCTTAACCGAGATCAGCCAAGACCCCGCCATGCTTTTCTGGCTGGACAACCAATACAACGTCGCCGGCAAGCCAAACGAGAACTTTGCCCGCGAGGTTATGGAGCTTTTTACTCTAGGCGTAGACAATCGCTACACCGAACAGGACATCAAGGAAGCCGCGCGCGCTTTCACTGGATGGTCCATTGGCCGAGTGGGCAACAAGGGGCCCCGCCCTGGCCAAGGATTTGTATTCCGACCTGCGTTTCACGACCGAGGGGAGAAAACCGTCTTCGGGCGCACCGGCAACCTGACCGGCGAGCAAGTGATCGACATCCTTTGCGAACTGCCGGAGACCGCCGAACATATCACTCGAAAAGTTTGGGAATGGTTCGCCTATCCAAATCCAGAGCCCACTATGATTTCGCGTATCGCGCGAAAGTTCCAGTCTGATAATCTGAGTATTAAGACGCTTTTGAAGGAGATCATGCGCTCAAGCGAGTTCTATTCGGTCAAAGCGGATCGGACCATTTACAAGAGTCCAGTCGATTTTACAGTTTCGACTTTGCGTCAGCTCGGCGTTGCACAGGCACTGTACGACAGCATGTCGGAAGCGCCCGAGAATATGCGTGGACGTCTCCAACCAGTCCAAGTTGCCTATCAGTCGATGAAGTCGATGGGCATGCACCTTCTCTACCCACCCGACGTTGCGGGTTGGGAGACGGGTCCCAACTGGATCACCTCGGCCACCATGATGGAGCGGATCAATTGGGGCAACAAGCTGTTTGGCCAGGCCAAGGCTGGAGGACAGCTAAGATTTCAATCCTATCCCATCTTTGCCAACGACCCGACTCCTCAGGGCGTCGCGAAGAAGCTTGTGTCGGTATTTGATGCGCCCATCGCCAGCTACAAGATTCCGAAGTTGGTCGAAGCCGCCACAAAGGCATCAGCCGGAAGAGTCACGCAACAGAACTCAAACGTCATTGCCGCCGCCGTAACCCGCCTGATCTTTGCCGCTCCCGAGTATCAACTGATGTAATCGTGGCATTGGCTTCCAGACAATGCGTGCCACGACCATCTTGACCGTGGCTCTGAAAACGATCTGCGGCATGACCAGGATTGGTCATGCCGCGCATCCCGAGAACGAGTTGCTGGTGCCCACGGTAAACTCTGCCCTCCCATGACCATCGACGAGCAACTCGCCGTCTTGCGCAGAGGCACCGCAGAGATCATCAGCGAGGCAGAACTGCGTAAGAAGCTGGAAAAAGACCGCCCCTTGCGCGTCAAGTTGGGCGTGGACCCTACCGCTCGCGACGTGACCCTTGGGTGGGCGGTTGTGCTTCGAAAGCTCCGAGATTTCCAACGGTTAGGGCACCAAGCCGTGTTGGTCATTGGCGATTTCACCGCGATGATCGGCGATCCAAGCGGCAAGAGCAAGACCCGCAAGCAACTCACCGCCGACGAAGTACTCGTGAACGTTGAAGCGGTCAAGAAGCAGTTCGGCAAAATCCTCGATATCGAGAAGACGGAAATTCGGCCCAACAGCGAATGGCTTGGCGCGATGAACTTCGAGGACGTCCTCAGACTCTGCGCCAAGACGACGGTGGCCCGCATCATGGAGCGAGACGATTTCACGAAGCGATGGGAAGCCCATCAGGCGATTGCCATGCATGAGTTGATGTACCCGCTTCTCCAGGGTACGGATTCAGTGGCGTTGCACGCGGATGTCGAACTAGGGGGCACCGATCAGAAGTTCAATAACCTCATGGGGCGCCAGCTCCAGGAGGCGAACGGGCAAGATGCCCAGATTGTTGTACTGTCTCCCCTGCTGGTGGGGACCGACGGTAAGGACAAGATGAGTCAGTCGCTAGGCAACTATGTCTCGATCATCGACGCGCCGAACGATATGTTCGGCAAAACCATGTCGATACCAGACGACTTGATTCTCAACTGGTTTGAACTGTGTACAGACGTTCCGATGGATGAGGCGCGCGGCTTGATTGCCGAGGGCAAAAATCCGCGCGATGCCAAGGTTCGATTGGCCAAAGAGATCGTAGCTCTCTATCACTCGCCGGATGCGGCGGAAGCCGCGGAGCGGTACTTCGTTGAAACCTTCAGCAAACGACAGCAACCGGTCGATGCAGAGGAAGCGGAGATTCCCGCCGATTTGGAAGAGCCGATCCCGCTGGCAAACCTGATTACCGGTCTGGGTATGACGAAAAGCAATGGCAACGCCCGCGACCTTATCAAGCAGGGCGGTGTGTCGCTGGATGAAGTCAAGGTTACCGATCCATTTGCCAAGCTGGATCGCGCCGACCTTGTTGGCAAAGTTCTGCGCGTCGGGAAGCACCAGTTCCGGAAGCTAGGCTAGAAACTCGACAGTTCGCGAGTGCAGTAGACACACCCCTGCTTTCCGTTAACAATCCTGCAAAAGGCACCGCCCAATTCGAAGCGTCGTCTATTCGACAAATGGTGTGGCATGTTGTACGCCACCCCAATATTGAAGGAGAGATTACACATGAATAGAATTGCGACTATTGGGATTGTAACAGGAGTTGCGGCCCTGCTCGTAGGATGCGGAGGGTCGGGCAATGGCTTGGTCAACGTCCCAAATCCCCGCGTGAGATTTGCGAACGTACTGCCAGGTATAGCGAGCGCTAAAGCTAAGGTCGGCTCCGATGAGATCAGCGCCAATATCCCGTTTGGAACGGTAAGCACCTACGCGATCACTCCCAACGGAAACAAGGACCTTACAGTTGGAGACGCTACGTTTAATAATCTGGCAACCCTCGCCAATCAACTGTATGAGACCAACAAGCGATACACGGGCGTGGGCTACGGAACCGCTCCAAGAACGATTCTCCTCCTTGAAGAGAACGAGAGTCAGTCTGGAACCAACACAATCTCGATGCGCGCCGTCCATGCCGGCCAAGGCGGAGCGAACGTCGATGTCTATCTATCGGCAGTAGGCGACCCTTTGCCAGCTAACCCCGCATTTGACGGCGTGGCAGTTGGGAGCACGACGTCCTTCTCGGCCGCTCCCGTGATCGGAACGAACCAGTATCGAGTCCGAGTGTACGCCGACGGAAATACCTCCACGGTGTTGGTGGATCAAACGTTGGTCATTCAGCCGAGAGATCGGGTCAGCGTGATCGTCTACACCGATGCCGGACAAGCATCGGGATGGAATGCCCTTTTGTTGAAAGAGAACATTTAGCGGCAACCTTGTGTTGTTGGATTCGGTTTAACTATTTGGGGCCTGAACGGCAATCGCGTAAGATGCGTCAATAAGTCACCGAATCCAACAACATGGCCGAAGAGTATCGAACCGATTTCCCGGAATTGGAGCCGCTCGGCGAGGATATGTTCCTCAATACTGAGCGACGTTGTCCGGTGGTGTTATTGCTTGATACCTCAGCCAGCATGAAACCCTGTATGGAGGCCGTCAACGACGGCCTCCGCTTGTTAAGGGACGACCTCATGGCGGACACCCTCGCATCCCAAAGGGTGGAGGTCGCCTTAATCACGTTTGGGCCTGTTCGATTGATTCAAGACTTTGTCACGGTCGATAGATGGTTGCCACCGCGACTCTTTGCCAATGGAGAGACCCCGCTAGGAGCAGGATTGGATGCCGCTCTGGCCCAGGTCAAGATTAGGAAGCACGCCTACCGTGAAGCGGGAATCGCCTACTATCGGCCTTGGATCTGGCTCGTCACCGATGGCGCACCGACCGATGATTGGCCACAAGCCGCCGATTCGATCCGAGACGAAGTACAAAGGGGCGGATTGGAGATGTTTGCGATTGGAACTGACAATGCCAACTTCGCCGTCCTCCAAGCAATCAGCAACCCGCGCGAACCGGTTAAGCTTCGAGAAGCGCGGTATCGGGAGATGTTCGTTTGGCTGTCGCAGTCGCTTAAGCCTCTGTCCAGGTCCGAGTTTGGGCGACCAATCGAACTTCAGCCCACTGTCGAATGGAGCGAACTCACCGCTTGAGGCTGATATGGCTTGGAGCTACGCATTTTCAACTCAAGCCGGAACGGGCAAGAACCTTTGCCAAGATGCCGTTGCTATCCAATGCGATCATGAGAGTTTAGCGATCGCTATATCGGATGGGGCAGGCTCGGCTACGTATAGCAATAGCGCGGCTAGTCTCGTCACAAAGCTTGCGATCGAGCGACAGGGTTTGTTGTGGTCAGATGACTGGCAACTGTTGCTTGGAATCCTACAAGAAGGACTCAAGGAATCGGCGAGTTCCCAACCCATAGAAGACTATTCGTGCACCCTTGTTGTGGCCAGCATCACCCCAGATGGGTGGCGATTTCTTCAAGTTGGCGATGGCGGCGCAGTGGTCCTTCACGGCGACTCCTTGTCTTGGCTAGGCACCGACCCTGGAGAGTACATGA
>JACMJO010000268.1 GCA_014380605.1 Fimbriimonadaceae bacterium
GCGAACATGTCGGCAAGACGTTGATTGGCGAAAAGCGTTCTATGCTGGGTGTCAACGAGCCACACTCCCTGAGAAGAGTCTTCAAGGAGTCGCCGGAAGTTGGATTCACTCTGTTCGAGAGACTTTTGCGCGCGTACACGCTCGGTGACGTCGATGCCAATTGCCCAGGATGCCCAACCTTCGATGGGCGCTTCCTTTGCCCTCGAAGACCAGGCGATGACCCGCTTAGTGCCGTCAGCGCAGATCAACTCTGTTTCAAGGTCTCGATAATCGTCGTCGGGCATTGACCGATCGGAGGAATCCGGGCCCAGCAGCTCATCGGGGGTGTACCCTGTCACCCTTTCGCATTCCTGGTTGACGAGGATTAGATTAAGTTCCTCATCGAAAGCATTGAACATAACCGGCATGCTCTCGACAAACTTGCGGAGTCTCTGCTCGGATTCGCCAACCGCATCCATGGCGGCGTGAAGAGCTTTGGCAAGGACTTCCGTTCGGCTGGCTGCTCCCAGCTTGGCGCGCATCCGGTCCCAATAGGTGCGGACGGTCTTCTGGCCAATGTCAAGGCGAAGCGCAATCTCCTTGTCGGTTAGCCCCTCGCCCGCAAGGAACAGGACCTCTTTCTCACGCTCCGATAGCCCGACTTGTGTGTCAGGTTCGTTCATTCATTCTCCCCGAAGACATTATCCACGAATTGCTTCGAAGACGGCGTTGTGGAACTTGGCTCGCCAGGGGATGATCTTGGTGTTCTCGCTGGTCGGGTGGACACGGTTTGTAAGTAGAACTACGAAGGCGTCGTTCTCATAGTCGCCCCAAACGCTGGTACCGGTGTAACCCGTGTGGCCGAAACTCTTTTCGGAGAACTTCGAACCAGCGCTTGCTCTGTGTCCCTCATTTGTGTCCCAGCCAAACCCCCTCGAACTCTGGGGGGACTGCTTCTTCGAGAACATCTCGATCGTGCCCGGCTTGATGAGTCCATCGCCTTTCTTCATCATCATTTGCATGAACTTGGCGAGGTCGTCGAGGGTGGAGAACATCCCGGCGTGGCCCGCAATTCCAGCGAGAACCATCGCGTTCGGGTCATGGACTTCTCCCTTTATCCAACTTGTGCCGTCGGGCTGTCTTTCCAGCTTTTGGACTTCATCCGTTTGGGCTCCTCTCAGCTTGCGGAGCTCAAGTCGCCAGGGCTCGATCGCGTCGGTTGGGGCGCATTTTTCCCGAATCTGGTTGACCGGGGCGTAGACCGTGGTCCCCATTCCCAACGGTTGAAAGACGTTTTCAGTGAGGAATGCGGTGAAAGTGCGACCGCTCAAGGCCTCGATGATCTTGCCGAATGTGATCATTCCGAGGTCGCTGTAGACCATCTTCTGGCCGATTGGTTGTGTGAGTTTCTCTGCGTAGATCGCTTTGATCACCTCCTCGGGAGTCTTGCAGGTTCGCTGATAGGCGCGAAAGGCGATAAGGCCGGAGTCGTGGAGGAGTAGGTTTTTAACCGTAATCTTAGACTTATCGTTCCGACCGAATTCGGGCAGGATTTCTGATACTGGTTGGTCGAAAACAAGCTTTCCCTGGTCGACGAGAAGCATCGCCCCGGTCGTGGTTCCGACGACTTTGCTCACCGATGCCAAATCCCAGACGGTATCGACCGTTGTCGCCAGGGACTCTGGGCAGTAGGTGTGCCGGCCCTGGGCTTGTCGGCGAACGACCTTGCCCTTGTGGCCAACCGCATAGGTTGCGCCGGGGAAAACGCCTTCGGTGATGGCGGTGGCTACAAGCTTATCAACTGCTGTGAAATCCACTATTCGACCTCGACTTTGATCTGGCGGTGACTCTCATCAAGGGGAATGTACAGCAAGCTCAGCAGACCGGGAATCGACATGAAGATAACGGCGATGAAGAAGCCGTTGTAGCCGAAGTTAGCTTGAACGGTGGCTCCCAAGACACCAGCTGTGGTGATACAAAGTGCGCCCATGCCCGTTCCGATCGCATAGTGCGAAGTTTGGAAATGGCCTCGTTGAGCGATCCACATGAGGTAGATCATGTACCCGGCAAACCCAAATCCGTATCCGAATTGGTCGATGAATAGAATGCCGTAGATCCACTCGGTCGGCACCTTCACTCCGGAGGACGCCCAAACGTACATTAGATTCGGCACATGCATCGCAAAGGCGAGGGGCCAGAATGCTCGGCGGAGCCCGATTTTGGATACGGTGTAGCCACCCGCCAGGCCACCCAAGATAATCCCGAGAATCCCGCCAAACATGTTCATTAATCCAAGCTGATCGTTAAGAATCGCCAACCCACCTTTATCGATCGCATCCTTGAGGAACAGGGCCGACATCTTCCCCACCATGGCCTCGCCAAAGCGATAGAAAAGGATGAAAAAGAGGATGGCAGGGAACCCAGATTGGCGGATGAACGAACCGAGCGCTTCGCCCATTGCCGAGCCGGCGATGAGTCGCTTGGCGAGCGTGAGGCACGCTGCAAGGACGACCCCGCAAACCACGAACTGGGCGATTTCCGTCCCGACTCCGCCTAAGCTGAGGTCGAAACCGATAATTTTCCCAATTTCGGGCAACTTCCAGCCTTGAAGGCCAACTAGAGCCCCGACCACCTTGCCGTCGGCGCCGATCGTTGGAGGTTGAGCGCCACTCATGACCCAGACTCCGTGCAGTAGGAGCCGAACAATCGCATTGAGAAAGAAGTATCCGCTGAGCCCGACCCCCACCAATATCAAGGTGCGCTGAATGTTCTTCGCATTTTCGCCCGGAGCTTCCGGTGCCGCCGGGGCGTCGATCGGGGGCTTGGGAACCGTCAAGCGGTTCACCAAGTGGCCGAAGAAGTAAAGGCCCGCTGCCGAGGCCAGGATGATCGTCCATGCGAGCGTCGGGCTCGTGCCGCTCTTGGTCAACAGGCCGACGAAGAACACC
>JACMJO010000269.1 GCA_014380605.1 Fimbriimonadaceae bacterium
CAGATTTGGCGCGATGCGAACTTAGCTCCGAACCCAGTTCAGGGCATCGATACGCTCAATGGATTCCTGAGCGACTACGTCATGTTCGACATAAGCGGAACGCCTGGGGGAGATCGCCCGCTATTGTCTGGCGGCGGCCAAGCCGGCAAGGTTTACTTTAGTGGCGACTTTGTGGCTCTTTCATCCGGTGGATCGAGTGGAACCTTCGAAGTTCTCACCACGCTCGGATTTGTCAATGGCACCTTTGCGCCGGTTGTCAACCTCCCAAGCCCAGGCGGGACCAAGCCTCCATTCGGAACCTACAGCCTGTTGCAAGCAGATCCAAGGGACGACGATCCTTCGGACAACGACTTCCCTGGATTGACGGTTGCCCAAATCACGGCGCTTGAAGGGACTTACTACAATCTCGCGGATGTAGTTGGCGGCCTCGAAACGTTTGAGATGATCACCTTCCCAAGGAGCCAAGAGCGAGAAGTTCTCGACTTCAATAACAATCCGATTCTGCGGGAATTGAGCATTCAAGACGTGGTCTTGATTAAGCGAAGCGGCAATACGATCACTCGTATGTATTTCGGTGAGATCGACTTTGGCGACACGTCAGGCGACCCTGCGACCATCAAAGCCTATCCAATCGGGCAGGTAGACGATGGCGACGCCATGAACGAAATTGAAGGCACGGTAAGTGGTTTCAAGGACGTGAACGGTAACGCAATCAGCCTCAACTCAAGCGATGAAGCAGTTCGAGCGCTGGCGATCCAAAAGATCGGCTCTGGTTCGTTCACACTTCAAGCTGGTACAGACTTGATCTACGGAGGTCCGCTTCCGGCAGACTTCCCATCATCGGGTCGGTTCTTGGTCTTCCGTCGCTAACCATGCGGCGGATCCTCGCCGGAATCGAGACTGAGTACGGGTTACTCGTCGAAGATCGAGGCGCTGAGGATCAGATTGACGATGCAATGGCACTCGTCCGGGGTTATCCGGGCGAGTGCCTCGCTCTTTGGGACTATCGCTACGAGTCTCCTCGAGCTGACCTTCGCGGATTCCAATTGGAACGCCTTGCCGTAGACCCGATTGACATGGAGTTCGACAAGGGCCGCGATCATGGCAAACCCGTCGACGTTCGATCAGATCGAATTCTTCCGAACGGGGCGAGGTTTTACAACGACCACGGCCATCCCGAGTATTCAACTCCCGAGTGTTTCTCCCTCCGAGAGTTAGCTCTGCACGACGTTTACGGCGAACACGTCGTGTTGGAGGCCGCACGCACCTTTGCCCAGTCATCCGAACGAGAAGTCAAGGTCTTCAAGAACAATACGGATTTTCACGGTGCGTCCTATGGCACCCACGAGAATTATCTAGTTCCAAGATCAGTCGGTTTTGAGAGGCTCTATAAGGCGATTCTGCCGATGCTGATCGTCAGGCAGATACTAACCGGGGCTGGAAAAGTGGGAACGGAGTCAGGCGATTGGTGCGATTTTCAGCTGAGCCAGCGGGCCGATTTCTTCATGGAATCGGTCAATGCCGAGACCCTGTTCCGTCGCCCAATCTTTAACACTCGGGACGAGTGTCATGCCGATCCGGGAGACTGGATTCGCCTGCACGTCATCTCCGGCGACGCCAACATGATGCCGTCCTGCACCATGCGGAAGGTCGGGCTCGTCAAGCTAGCGATCCACTTGGCCGAAGCCGACCAAGCTCCCGTCTGGAATCTTCGCAACCCTGTGAACTCCATTCAATCGATCAGTAAGGACATGAACCTCGAGGGAAGAATCGAACTGGATGGCCGGAGTTGGACCACTGCCTACGAGGTCTTGGAGTCCTACTTCGCGGCGGCCGAAGCCACGCTAGACCTGGACGACGAACTCAAGGCAGTGATTCTGGAAAGCAGGGACCTCATCGAACTTCTGAAACAGGGCGAATGGAAGCAAACGCGCTCAAAGATCGACTGGGCAGCCAAACGGAATCTGCTGGAGGATTATCTGGGGAGCGAAGGCGGTTCGTGGAAGGACACCGCCATTCGAGCCTTCGACTTGGAGTACCACAATATAGATCGCGAGGAGAGCCTGTACTATGCGATTGAGGAGATGGGGGACGTTCCATCGTTCGCGCAATGGGACGAGATCGACGAAAGATCGTGTGGAAACCCCGAAGGAACTCGGGCATTGGCCAGATCCATCGCGGTCACGAAGTTCAAGAGCCATGTCCACACGGCTTGCTGGAGATCAATTACCTTCAAGATCGAAGATCGACTGGTTGAAGTAGAGTTAAAACCCGATATTATCTATCCAAGTCACTTGCGTGGCGCAGGCGACGTAGAAACATTTATTCGAATGCTAAGAGGCCAACTATGACGGACGGAGATCGACTTACAAAACCCCTGACCCCGGGCACCAAGAAACTTGGCGAAGACGGGGGACCAAGCTCTCCGACCATCAAACGGCCGGAAGGTGGCAACGAGTTGCTCAAGCGCATGAAGAAGGTCGATCCCGATCAAGCCAAGAAATATCGTCAGCGGTCGGGGCAATAACCAAGGTGGTCGAGGCTCGATTCAAACCCTTTTCAGAACTAGTCGACTGGTCTTCTCGAGTCGGCACAAGCACTGACGAGATTCACGGCACGACCGTACTGGCGCTCAAGTACAAGGGCGGAGTCTTGACGCTCGCCGATCGTAGGGCAACCGCTGGAAACCTGATCATGTACGATCAGGCCGAAAAGATTTTCGCTCTGGACGACTATACGGTGGTTGCGATCAGCGGCGCCTTCGCCAGGTCGGTGGAGATTTGCCGGTTCTTGAAGCACTCGTTGAAGTACTACCGAAGGTCGGTTCTGCACGAGATGTCGGTGGAGGGCAAGCTAGCCGAAATCTCAAAGGCCCTTGCCGGTAACGCTCCAATGGCCGCCCAAGGCATTGGAGTGTTCCTCCCCATCGTCTCGGTTTACGATCATAAGAAGGACGAGTTCGGCGTTTACTTCTTTGATGGAGCAGGAGCCCGTTTCCAGAATGGAAGTTTCGCTTGTGCCGGCTCAGGCTCAGAGAGAATCCGTGGAGTGTTCGAATACATCGCCCGAACCAAGGGTCACTTCGAGATGCGGCCCATGGAAGAAGTCCTGCTCGACGGCTTGGAGATGTTGGACATCGCCGCTGAGCTTGATTCTGCCACTGGCGGTTTTGCAAAGACCCCGCCAGTAACCCGTGTACTGGACAAGGATGGCAACCGCGAAGTGCCTCACGACCTTCTGAAGACCAGCATCGACCGAGTGCTGATTAGATAAATGTGAAGCCTGGGTCAATACCTTGTAGCTCAACTGGGCCTCTTTCAAACTTGATCTCTATGACACTTGGCGCACCGAATCTACTCTCAGCCTGCAGAAGCTCGATATTTCCTTGATATCCCAAGTCGCTTAACCTCCAAATTGCACCGGGCTTCGCCAACTGAACGGTGATGCTGAGTACTCGGCCGTGGGGCTGTTTGAAGCTTGGATTCGAGGCTGATAGACGTTGCTTGAGCTTAGGGACATACTCGCATAGAAACATCGGTACCGGAAACTCAGACTCAAGCAGGAGATTCTTGCAAATGAGTTGAGGGCCTTGCAACTCGACCTCCTCAAATCCTCTCAACGCCAACAACGCAGGATCGGGTTCGATCTTGTCGAGGCGCCTAGTTAGCACACCTTTCGCCCCCAATGCTTCCTCGGCCCGTTGCAAACTGGTTGGCTCAAAGACCAATGTGTCGCAAACAGCCTGCTCGGGAGCGTCAACGTCTGGTTGAATGAACTCCAGATTGATCCCACCAAGCGCGATCCCACTTGTTCTACCGTC
>JACMJO010000270.1 GCA_014380605.1 Fimbriimonadaceae bacterium
ATCCCCGGGACCTTGCACACCTGATCAATCGGGCGTTTGCCTCGACATACTCCGGTGGGCCCTTTTGGCGGAAGGTCCTAAGATTCCGATCTTCGGGGTCTGTTTAGGGCACCAAGCGATTGGTGAGGTGGCAGGTGGGACTGTGAGACAGGCCCGAAATATCATGCATGGAAAGGCTTCTATGGTTTCGCACGACGGGAAAGGCCTTTTTGAGGGCATGCCCAACCCATTTAGCGCCATTCGCTACCATTCCCTCATCGTAACCAGGGACTCGGTACCGCCCGGATTCCTTGTGACCGCAACCTCCAACGACGACGGAGAGATCATGGGTCTCCGCCACGAATCTCTGCCAATCGAGGGCGTCCAGTTTCACCCCGAGTCCGTCTTGACGGAGGACGGATTTAGAATTGTTCAGAATTTTGTAGATCGCGTTGAGGCCCAGGTTCCCATTTCTTAACGTAAAACCGCTTGTCCATATTTGACAATTCTGGTGATTTCGATCTATTCTCTTGCCTAAGGTGCGGTTGGGCGCTGCTGCTTCATGCCCTCCGCATCTTATTTCCTGAGAGCTTCGCTCTCTATTTCGATCGCAAGCAACTTCCAATCTTCGCCTCGCTTGACGACTTCAAACTTGACGGCTCCCGCCCCTTTTTCAAATTGCGCAGTTGCATTAGTGGTGACGATAACAAGAGAGTTGCCATTGCTAGTCTTGGCTTGGGTATTGCTGGCGGTGAACTCACCCACGCTCTTGAAGGCGCCAAGCTTTTCCTTGTATAGGGCCAGAAGGGTCCTTAAGTTGTCTTCTTTGACTTGCTCCTTGAATTCTGGAGACGCCACTCCTTGCACGACGTCATAGTCCCAACTCTTAGCAATCTGCGGAAGGATTTGGGCCGAGTATTTGTCAGCCTGATCGTTTGCATCGGCTACCGACTGGAACAATCCCTTCCCAAGGAAGAACATCCCGCCACAACAGGCAAGACCAAGAAATGCGAGTACGCCAAGAACGATCCAGACAACCTTCATGTCGCAGGAGTATAGCGTTTATTTCACGCTGCTGGACGGAGAGAGGCTTAGTCCGGCTGTGCCTTCGCCTTTTCGATATCGAGGTCCTTGGGAAGCCGCACGAAGAACGTTGAGCCAACGCCAACTTCAGATTCTGCCCATATCTGTCCCATATGAACCTTCTCAACCAAGTGCTTGACTAGGTACAGGCCAAGGCCGGTGCCATAAATCTTGCGATTGTCCTCGTTGTTCACGCGGTGGAAGCGCTCAAACACCTTCGACAAGTGTTCCTTGGGAATTCCGAGGCCTTGATCCTGAACACCGATAAGAACGTCGCTGCCTTCAAGTTTTGCGTGAACAATGACATCGCCACCGTTGGGCGAATACTTGATCGCATTGTTTAGCAGGTTGGTAAGGATTTGGTCGAGTTTGTCTTGATCGCCAATGATCATTTCCGGCAACTCGTTATGCACCTTGAGCAAGACCTTGTGCCGGCTTGAAGCTTGTTGCTGGACCATAACCGCCTTTTCTAGGAGAGGCAGAAGTTCAAATCGAGAATAGTTAGGAGTAAGAGACTCGCCTGCTTCGATGCGGCTTGTGTTTAGTAAGTCGTCGATGAGGCGGCGTAAGCGATCGCACTCCTGAACAACGATCCCGAGGAATTCCCGCTGGTCTTCCTTTGAATACACGTCCTCATCGATACCTTCAAGCAAAGTGCTGGAGAAGCCCTTGATTGCCGTGAGCGGCGTACGGAGTTCATGAGAAGCCATCGCCACAAAGTTCGACTTCATCTTGTCGATGTTCTTCATCTCGGTAATGTCGTTGAAGATGGCGACAAGTCCAAGGTCTCGCCCTTCCTCGTTTCGGACCTGAGCGGATTGAACTTCGTAGATTCGGTCTGAGCCCCGGACATGCACATGGATTTCTGCCTTCGGAGTATCCTCGCCACGTTGATTTGCAAGGAAAATTTTCTCGATCGCCTCGTTGCGAATGACATCGCGATAGTTCTTGCCGATCGCTTCTTGATCGGTGCCGAAAATCTCCCTTGCGGACGCGTTCATTTGGCTGAGTCGCCCTTCCGGCGACACTAGGATTAAGCCCGCCGCCAGCGACTCAAATGTTTGGAGAAGCTCTTCCCTTTCTTCAACGACTTCTCGGTACATCTGCAGATTCGCGATAATCGAACCCACGTTGCGGGCCATTCGCTCAAGGAGGCGAACATCCTCGTCGTTGAAATCCTCTCCGTGGCGCTTGTTGAAAGCGTGAAGGACGCCGATCGTCGTCCGGTCGATGACCCGGTTCTCTTCGTCCCTCTTCTCAATAACTAGAGGAACCGTGATGCCGTTTTGAACGTGCAGGAGGCCGAATGGGTCCTCATTGGTTCGAGGGTCGGCCGCCGTATCGTGGAAAATAGCCGGTTCGCCTTCCCTGAAAACTTTGCCTGAGATCCCATGAGTGGCGCGGATGCGGAAGATCTTTAGGTGCTCATCGTCGATGCCGTAGGCAGGAGGGATACCGATTAACTCGCCTTTTTCGCGATCGTAAAACATGATCGCAATCTTTTCGGCCTGCAGAATCATTGCGATTCGCTGCACAAGCCGGCGCAAAGTTACGTCGGCTTCATTAATCGGCGCAACTTCCATGCCCGAGTCAACTGACGACCGCATTTGACTTCGGTTGTCGGAGTCGGAGAGCGAGCCGCCCGGACTCAAATTCTCGGCAGAACGGCGTCTCTCTCGTTCGTCCTCGAGTTGCCTCTTGGTTTCTTCTAACTGCTTTCGCAAATCTTCCAAGTTATGCGACTCGTCTTTTCCGTCCATCATCTTTCCGGGAACTCCAAAGGACACCTTCTGAATCTACCTCCGATGGACCAATCTCTGCACCCTGCAAACGTTAGGGTTACGATCTGGTCTGATTCGCTGCTATGAGCGTTATAATGGAAGCGGGATGGCCGGTCAACTCGAAGAGCTCCCATTATTCCCTCTGCACACGGTGCTTTTTCCTTACGCTCAATTACAATTACACGTCTTTGAGGACAGATACCGCGAGATGGTTCGGTCTTGCGTTGAATTTGATAGGCCCTTTGGGATCGTTCTGATTCGCGAGGGGAGTGAAATCGGGGGGCAAGCTGCGCCATATATGGTGGGCACAGCCGTTCGAATCCTCAAAGTGATTCCTTACGACGATGGGCGGATGGACATTCACGTCGAGGGAGAACGACGGTTTCGTATCCGGGAGTTGGATGAGGACTCTTTTCCCTATCCCATTGGCAAGGTCGAACCGGTCATCGAAGTAGAGATCGACGAAACCGACGAAATCCAGCAGCTTTTTGGTGAAGCCAAGGATCAGTTCGAGCAACTTATCCAAAAGCTTTTCGCGCGGCAGGAGTTCAACGTTTCAGTTAAGCTTCCGACCGATCCCGTGGTTTTATCGTTCACGATCGCCAATATGCTGCACATGGAAAACCTAGCTAAACAGCGACTCCTTGAAACAACGGATACATTGGAGCGAGTGGCAACGCTAATGCCGATCCTTCAGATGCAGAATTTGGAAGCAAAGGAAACGAACTACTACCGAATTGGCGGCGAAGATCTTCGGGAGTGGATCACGCCTAACTAGCTTTTGCCGCCCGTATAGCTGGATACAATCCGAGCCATGTCCAACCTGCGCTGGGGGATCGACCTCGGCGGCACGAAAATCGAGGCCGTCGCGCTAAATGGCACGACCGTGCTCGCTCGCCATCGAATCGCAACCGAAGCCGACCGGGGCTACCGCCACATCATCGCTCGCATCAAGGTCGCTCTTGAAGAAGTTGAGAGACAGTCGGGGGAGAAAGCAAATCGACTTGGCATCGGAACTCCTGGGACCCTCGATCCCCAGTCGCGGTTGATGCGGGGTTGCAACTCGACCGCTTTGAACGGACAGAACCTACTACAGGACCTCCAAGAAGCCCTAAGGCGGGACGTGAAGATCGCCAACGACGCCAACTGTTTTGCGCTCGCAGAGGCCCGTATGGGCGCTGGACGAGGCTATCCAGTGGTCTTCGGCGTAATCATGGGCACCGGTGTTGGTGGCGGCATCGCTGTCGATGGTACAGCTATTAGCGGTCTGCAAGGGATTGCGGGAGAGTGGGGACACAACAACCTCGTGCCAGAAGGCAATCCCTGCTACTGTGGGCGAAGAGGATGCGTTGAGACTGTCCTCAGTGGGCCTGCCCTTGAGCGACATTATGAATCCCTGGCGAAAGTCTCGCGAAAGCTCCCAGAAATTGTAGGCCGCCATCGGGATGGCTCCGATGAATTTGCGACGGCTACGATCTCCAGGTTGTTCCAGATGTTCGGACTTGCGATCGCCCCGATTGTGAACACGCTGGACCCGGACGCCATCATCTTGGGTGGAGGAGTGGGAAACATTCGAGAATTGATCGTTGAGGGCGCTCAGGCGGCCAAGCCACACATCTTCAATCCAAATCCCCAAATCCGACTGCTGTCGCCTGAATTGGGCGACAGCGCGGGAGTCTTCGGAGCCGCTTTCCTTTAGATGGACTTGGCGAGGATAATTGCTTCCGCGACTTCTTTCATCGTCTTGCGAAGGTTCATGGATTGGAGCTGAATGCGGCGGTAAGCCTCGGTCTCGTTCAATCCATGTTCGTCCATCAAGATTCCCTTTGCCCTATCGATCAACTTGCGGGTTTCTAGCTTCTCTTCGAGGGAAGATACTTCTTTGTTGAGTTGGAGATTCTGTTCGTACCGACTTCGCGCAACCTCGATCGCGGGAGGCAGATCGCTAGGCTTGAACGGCTTAACCAGGTAGGCGAAAACGCCCGCATCCTTGGCTCGATCCACTAGCTCTTTGTCTGAGTAAGCAGTTAGCAAGATTGTTGGTGCGATGTTTTCGTCCGTGATAATGGAAACGGCTTCAATTCCGTCCATCACGGGCATCTTCACATCGAGAATGCAGATGTCCGGCTTGGCGTCGCGAGCGGCCGCAACGGCCTGCTGGCCATCTCCTGCTTCAGCGACAACCTCGTAGTCGAGGTTCTCCAGCATCTGCTTGAGGTCGAGACGAATGATCGGATCGTCGTCGGCGATGAGAACTCTGAGTTTTGCCATGGTGGACCTTCTCGTCGGGCACGACGTCGACACCCGGGACTAGACCCACAGAATACCTTGCAGGCAACTTCTGGCTAGGGCCAATGCAATTGCC
>JACMJO010000271.1 GCA_014380605.1 Fimbriimonadaceae bacterium
GACGCGATCGAGAAGGTGAAGAAAGGCGAGACTCTTCCAAAGCGGACCGTTGTTCCGGATTTAGCTTTTGACCAATCCCAGGCCAAGGCTGAACTGCCTAATCGAAAATACTAAGTACAAGGCGAGATTCGCGCTGTAGCTTGCCATGTAGACAATCTATATTCTCAATCAACTATATACATAGCCGAAACTACGAACCATGATCCTTACCAGCATTGTCACTCTTCTCCTTGGAGCCCACGGACAGACCCCCACTGTCAACTGGACCATTAACGCCGATCGTCCCGGCCACATCGTCAGTCCCAGCCTCTACGGAGTCTTCTTTGAAGAGATCAACTGCGCGGGCGACGGTGGAATCTACGCTGAGCTGGTTCGCAATCGTGGGTTCGAGGATGCCGAAAAAGCAGATCACTGGAAAGTTTCCGAAGGCAAAGCGACCCTTGACCGAACCAACCCCCTCAGCAGTGCTTCGCCAACAAGCATCAAGGTTGAATCGAACGGGAAAGCGGTGCTTGAAAATGAGGGCTATTGGGGAATGGCGATTAAGAACGGCGAAACCTACGAACTCTCCTTCCACAGTTGGGGCGAGGGCGGAAAACTTGCCGTCCAGTTGGTTGCCCAAAGCGGAACCATCCTCGGCCAAACCAACCTGACCTTGCCGACCGGGAATTGGAAGCAGACCAAAACCACCATCAAGGCATTCAACGGCGGCGATGCGGCCGCCAAGTTGGTTTTCCGATTCATGAGCATCGGAACAAACAACTTGGATATGGTCTCGCTGTTCCCTAAAGCAACTTGGAAGAACCGCGCAAATGGGCTCCGCAAAGACCTTGTCCAGATGCTGGACGATATGAAGCCCGCATTCGTCAGGTTCCCGGGAGGCTGTTGGATCGAGGGCGAGACAATGGCCCTGGCGCTGCGCTGGAAACAGACTGTGGGGAACCTGCAGGACCGCCGCACACAGCCCAATCTCTGGCGCTACATGTCCACCAACGGTCTCGGCTACCACGAGTATCTCCAGATGTGCGAAGACATCAAGTCGGATGCGCTATTTGTGATCAACTGCGGCATGTCCCACCGCGAGGTCGTGCCGATGGACAAGATGGACGAGTATGTCCAAGATGCGCTGGATGCAGTCGAATACGCCATCGGCCCCGTAGATTCGACCTGGGGTGCGCTGCGAGCCAAGAACGGGCACCCCAAGCCTTTCCCGCTCAAGTATCTCCAGATCGGCAATGAGAATGGCGGACCCAACTACGATGCTCGGTATGGCTTGATGTATCGCGCCATCAAGCAGAAATATCCCCAGGTCAACCTGATCGCCAACCTGTGGGGAGGTCGGCCGCAGAGCACACCGGTGGATATCCTCGACGAGCACTACTACAGCAACCCCGAGTTCTTCGTCTCCAATGCGGACCGTTACGACAACTACGACCGCAAAAGACCAAAGATTTACGTTGGCGAGTACGCGGTAACTCAGGGCAACGGAGTGGGGAGCCTGAAGGGCGCGCTCGCTGAGGCCGCCTTCATGGCGGGAATGGAGCGCAACTCAGACATCGTGACCATGTCCTCCTATGCGCCGTTGTTTGCGAACGTGAACAACAAGGCTTGGAATCCCGACTTGATCTACTTCGACTCCCATCGAGTGGTTGCCACGCCTTCCTATCACGTCCAAAAACTGTTCTTCACAAACCGCGCCCATCAGGCGATCCCAAGCCAATTCTCGAACGTTCCGACTACAAAGCGAAGCTTCCCGGCTGGCGGTTTTGGCATCGGCACTTGGAACACAAAGGCAGATTTCAAAGACATCAAGGTAACTCAAGGCGACAAGGTTCTATTCGAGAGCAAAGATGGAGCCGGACTCACCAACGAACTAGGTTCCTGGGAGGCTAAAGACGGCGCATACTCGCAGACGGGCGACGCGACCCCTGCCCGAGCCTTTGCCGGTTCGGATGACTGGAAGAACTACACCGTCGAACTCAAGGCCCGCAAGGTCTCGGGAGCCGAAGGATTTATGGTAACCGTCGGCCGTCGCGGACGAGGCGACTACGTGTGGTGGAACCTGGGCGGTTGGGGAAACACTCAGCACGGAGTCGAAGTTGCAATGGGCGGCGGGAAGTCGATTCTGGCCCAACGCAATGGACGAATCGAGTCGGGCCGTTGGTACAGCCTCAAACTGGAGTACACCGAGGATCGGATGAAAGGCTACATCGATGGCCAACTCGCCCTCAATCAGCAGCTGGTTGAACCCAAATCGCTCCATGGAGTGAGCGGGTTCGACAAGGGAAGGCAGACCGCGATCCTTAAGCTCGTCAACGTCTCCGACCAGCCATACGATGTGGAGATTGATTTGACTTCTACGGGTTGGAAGGACGTCGTCGGAGCGATCGATACGCTCAGCGGGCAAAACACGGATGAGAACTCGCTCGATAGTCCGAAGATTGTCGCTCCAAAGCAGGGCTTCCTGCTTCGCAAGCCCGCAAAGTTCATCTATCGCATCGAACCGCGGACGCTTGCCATTCTCAAGGTAAAAAAGGCCTAACCCATGATCTCACTTGCAATTGGATTCATCCTCGGCGCCGCCGGGCAGACCAACCTGGCCAGGCTTCAGCCCGTCCACTTCACGGAGGTCAAGATTGCGGACAAGTTCTGGGCTCCTCGGCTGGAGACGAATCGAAAGGTCTCGATTCCCCACGTCATCGACCAGCTCTACCAGACTCCCCGCATGCAGAACCTGATCCGGGCCGGCAACGGGGAGAAGGGCGATTTCAAGGGTCTCGTCTTTGATGACTCCGACGTCTACAAAGTCCTCGAGTCCGCGGCCTACGCCCTGGATGACAAGCCAGATCCGGTTCTGGAAAAGAAGGTGGACGACATCATCGCCATCCTCGCCAAAGCCCAAATGCTTGATGGCTACCTGAACAGCTACTACCAACTTATGGCCCCGGATAAGCGGTTCACGAACCTTGCCGACAACCATGAGATGTACTGCGCCGGGCACATGTTCGAAGCAGCCGTGGCCCACTATCGGGCAACGGGCAAGAAGTCGCTCCTGAACGTCGCCACGAAGTTCGCCGACCTCCTCGTACGAACCTTCGGCGAGGGTCCTGGCAAGCGGATGGGTTACTGCGGCCATCCTGAAATCGAGCTGGCATTGTTCAAGCTCGCTGATGCAACCGGCAACAAGGATTACTTCAAACTTTCCCAGTTCTTTATCGACAAACGCGGAAACCGCTTCTTCGCCGATGAGCGACGCACACCCAAAGACAGGTTCGATGGAGTCTATTGGCTGGACGACATGCCGATTCGCGAGCATCGCGAGATCAAAGGCCACGCCGTCCGAGCTGCTTACCTCTTTGCTGGAGTCGCTGACCTTGCCAACGCCACTGGCGATCCCACGTTGGTGAGAGCCCTCGACCGAGTCTGGAAGAACACGGTTTACAAGCGGGTCTTTGTAACCGGCGGCATTGGTCCTTCAGCTTCCAACGAAGGTTTCACCACCGACTACGACCTCCCCACATTCAGCGCCTACCAAGAGACCTGCGCCAGCCTGGCAATGATGTTCTGGAACCATCGCATGGGGCTTCTGCATGGCGAAGGAAAGTATTGGGACGAAGTGGAGCGCTCCCTGTACAACGGCGCACTGGCGGGAGTCAATCTCAAGGGAGACAAGTTCTTCTATGTGAACCCTCTCGCCAGCCATGGCGGACACCACCGGACTCCCTGGTTCGTTTGTGCCTGCTGTCCCCCAAATGTCACCCGCACGCTGGCTTCTCTGGGAAGCTATGCCTATGCCAAGTCGAACGATGCGCTTTACGTGAATCTGTTCATTGCGGGCGAGGTTGAGACTCAGATTGGAAATGAGAAGGTTAAGGTCAAGGTTGAGACCAACTATCCTTGGGATGGCATGATCACCCTGCGACCAAGCGCAGGAACCTATGCGATCAAGGTTCGACTTCCAAACTGGACGGAAGGTGAGTCGGGTTACAAGACCTTCGCCGGACCTTGGAAAGCGGACTCCAAAATCGAGATTGATCTGAAGATGCCGATCAAGCGCTTAATCGCCAACCCGGGTGCGAAAGAGGTTGCCGGTCGAGCGGTTATTCAGCGAGGTCCGCTGATCTACGCGCTGGAGCAGATCGACCACAAAGACAAAATTCTGGACATGGTCCTCCCGACCGACGCTCCTTTGAAGCCGGAGTTCGATAAGAACCTTTTGGGCGGCGTGACGGTTTTGAAGGGGAGCGCGCAGGTGGTGCCTCAATTCGATTGGCGCAACCAGCTTTACAGCCAACCTCCGGCAACCCAAGTTCCTATCAAAGCGATTCCCTACTACGCCTGGGATAACCGGGAACCTGGACAGATGGTGGTTTGGCTTCCCTGCGCTCCTCTTCCAGCACCTCCGGGTGGGTTGGAGCGTATGGCGGCAGTGAAGCTGAGCAACTCCACAGACCTCGCCCGAGGCAATGCGATTAAAGATGGCAAGGAGATTGCAGGTTCTAACAAGCATCCCGGCGACCTCTGCCACTTCTGGCCCCGCAAGGGAACGGACGAGTACGTCGAGTACACCTGGACCAAGCCTCAGAGCATCAAAGGAACCAAGGTCTATTGGTTCGACGACACCGGATTTGGCGAGTGCCGCCCACCGGCCAAGTGGGAGGTTCAGTACCTCGATGGAGGAACCTGGAAGCCAGTTCCCACCAAGGACGTCTACGCGGTGACCTTGGATAAATGGATCGAGATCACGTTCCCAACCCAAAAAACCACCGGTCTAAGGCTCATCATGAAGCTTCAGCCCAACTGGTCGGTAGGAATCCATGAGTGGCTGGTGATCGAGGGCGAGGACGAGGATTGAGCGAGCCGGTTCTGCAACTCAGCGGAATCGTAAAACGCTTTCCGGGCGTCGTTGCCCTCGACAAAGTTGACTTTGGACTTCGCGCAGGCGAGATCCACTCCCTCATGGGAGAGAATGGCGCGGGGAAAAGTAGCCTCATCAAGGTCCTCACCGGTGTCTATCGGCCCGACGAAGGCAAAATCACGCTCGGTGGTCAGCCCATCGACCCAAGATCGCCTGCCCACGCATCGGAACTCGGCATCAGCGCGGTCTATCAAGAGGTCAACCTTGCCTCCAACCTCAGTGTCGCTGAGAACATCTGCCTCGGCCGGGAGCCAAGGACAAGATTGGGAATCGACTGGCGAGAGATGGCGAACCGCTCGGAGATTGGCCTAGGGCGGCTCGGAGTCAAAATCGACGTTCGCAAACCGCTTTACACCTACTCAATCGCCCTCCAACAACTCGTCGCGATCGCCCGGGGGTTGGATGTTTCGGCCAAGGTCCTCGTACTCGATGAACCAACGTCCAGCCTGGATGCGAGCGAGGTTGCAAGCCTGTTTGTTGCCATGAAGCGTCTCCGTGATGCGGGAATGGGGATCGTTTTCGTCAGCCACTTCCTTCAGCAAGTTGAGGAGATATCCGACCGGATCACCATCCTTCGCAATGGCAAGCTAATCGGAGTGCATGAAGCCAAGGATCTCACTCGCAAAGAGTTGGTCTCGCTCATGATCGGGCGGGAGATTGGCGAGGCGACCGGTGTTAAGCGTGAAGTCGCTGGAACCAAACCTGAAACCGTTCTAACGCTCAGCCATGGAGCCCACAAGGGTAATGTGGAGAACCTGAGCTTTGACGTTGGGGTCGGTGAAGTTGTTGGTTTTGCCGGCCTCCTTGGCTCGGGGCGAACCGAGACGGTTCGTATTTGCTTTGGCTTCGATTCCTTGACTCATGGCACCGGGAGTTTCTGCGGACGCCCCTACCCGCTGAACCCGAAGAGGGCCATCCGCCAAGGCATGGGGCACTGTCCTGAGGACCGCAAAGCGAACGGCATCTTTCCCAATCTCACCCTTGCTGAGAACATCGCCATCGTGCGACAAGCCAAGCGGGGATGGTTCCGGCCAATCAGCCGAAAAGACCAGAAAGCGCTCGCCCAGGATTCAATCAGAGACCTCAAGATCGCCACCCCCGATGGGCAAAAGAAAATCGGCGAGCTAAGCGGCGGCAATCAACAAAAGGCACTGCTCGCGCGATGGCTGATATCCAATCCCAAACTGATGCTTCTCGACGAGCCAACTCGGGGCATCGACGTTGGCGCTAAGTTCGAGATTGCCGACCTGATCGAGAAGCTGAGGAAGAACGGCATGGCATTCGTCTTTGTCTCCTCCGAACTCTCCGAAGTCGTTCAGTCCTCCTCTAAAGTCGTGGTTCTGCGCGATCGAAAACAGGTTGCCGAAATGCCCGGTGGCTCCAGCGAGGATGAGGTCCTTGCCAAGATCGCGGAGGAATCGGCCTAAGGTGCGGAAATCCGCCATCTTCTGGCCCCTGGTTCTGCTCGGGGCGTTGCTCCTTCTTAACTTCGTCCTCGATCCCGGATTCTTCAGCCTCCAATTCCGAGATGGGAGATTCTATGGGAGCCTCGTCGACATCCTGAATCGGGCCGCTCCGGTCATGCTCCTCAGTGTTGGAATGACCCTCGTCATCGCAACCGGAGGTGTCGACCTTTCCGTTGGCGCGGTGATGGCGATTGCAGGTTCGGTGGCGGCTGGCCTCATCGCTCGCCCCCCGGGATTTCCATTAAATGGAGTTCCTATCCATGCTGTTCCGGGCATCATCCTGATCTCCCTCGCCATTGCTGCCGTCTGTGGGCTATTCAACGGCTTCTTGATCGGCTTTGCAAGGCTTCAGCCAATCGTGGCGACGCTCATCCTGATGGTAGCGGGACGTGGCGTCGCCATGCTCCTTACCGATGGGCAGATTATTACGTTCACCAATCCAGGATTCGCCGCCATTGGCTCGGGTTCAAACTTAACCTTGCCCAACCCAATTTGGATATCGCTTGCTATCGTGGGCATCGTCTCGCTGCTAACCCGAAAAACCGCCTTTGGCCTTTTCACCGAGGCCGTGGGAGACAACCCTAGCGCCGCCGATGGAGTTGGGATAGATAGTCGCACCATCAAGCTTGCGATCTACACGATCTCGGCAACCTGTGCGGGCGTTGCCGGCCTCATCGCCGCCGCCGACATCAAAGCCGCCGACGCGAACAACGCCGGACTCTACCTTGAACTGGACGCGATCCTTGCCGTCGCAATCGGCGGAACGTCGATGGCCGGTGGCCGGTTCTCGCTCGCGGGATCCCTCATTGGGGCCATTTTGATGCAGGCCGTGACCACGACCATCCTCACCCGAGGCGTTCCGACGGAAGCAACGCTGATTCTGAAAGCGCTCATCGTAGTCGGCGTTTGCTTGGCTCAGTCGCCAACCTTCGCAAACCGGAGGCTGGCATGAAGGCGCTTCTGGCGCCCGAGCGAAGGCCGATTATGGCTACCGCCGTAGTCTGCCTACTTCTCTACAGCGTAGCGGGATTCTATCTCCGCGAAAACAACTTCGTCACCTTCCGAGTCTTCTTCAATTTCTTCTCGGACAACGCGTTCCTCGGGGTGATCGCCCTTGGCTTGACGCTCGTTATCATCACCGGCGGAATCGACCTATCCGTGGGCTCGATGGCGGGATGCGCCAGCATCATGGCTGCTTCACTCATCACCAATAGGGGAATTCACCCCTTGCTTGCGTTCGGCATCGTCTGCCTCTTCGGAGCCACCGTGGGCCTAATCCAAGGCTTTTTGATTGCCCGCTACCAGCTTGCGCCTTTCTTGATCACGCTTGGCGGCCTCTTCTTTTGCCGAGGCGTCGGACTTCTTATCAGCCGGGAGGCAACATCCATCACCAACCCGCTGGTTCAAAAGCTGGGTTCACCCGCGATCAATGTGCTTGGCGGACCCATTTTTTGGCCCGCTTTCATTTTCATTGTGCTGGCGGTTGTCATGGCCTTTGTGCTTCGCCAAACTCGGTTTGGCAGAACTCTCTTTGCGATCGGTGGAAACGCTCCCTCCGCCCATCTGATGGGGCTGCCAGTAAATAGATCGCTGACGCTCGCTTATGCCCTCAGCGGGGCATTTGCGGCCATTGGCGGCATCCACACCGCGATCTACACCGGCTCCGGCAATGCCACTGCGGGCACGGGCTTAGAGCTTGATGC
>JACMJO010000272.1 GCA_014380605.1 Fimbriimonadaceae bacterium
GCCTCACCTGGTACCGCATCTTCAGCACGGACGGTGCGGATTGGTTGCCCCGGATCGTTGCCAAAGGATGATCGCGCTGCTGGAGCACTTCGGCTTTGCCAAGTAGCATCAACGCGATCGCGCGTCGCATGTTGCAGACGTTGAGCGGTTCGTAATTGCTATTCAGCACAAGGACTTCGTGAGTCGCCACCTAAATTCTACTCCTGTCGGTTGAAACACCCCCAACAAACGAAAAAAGGCTCGCACACAAGCGTGTGCGAGCCTTCTCGATGGAACTGGGGATGCGACGTATCCTCGAATCCCTCCACGCGGGAGGCTGCACAAGATAGCCAGTCCGGGCTTTGCCGTTTGTCAGCATGTTTCTACCGTTTGAGACGTTTCAAGTCCGTCGGAATGCTTCAAGAAAAGAAGGATTCCTTCTGAACATTAACACAAAAAGGAGAAATGCCCAAGGCGAGAATATAGATTGGGGCCTATGCCGCGACCTCAAATATGTTCTTCGGCGTCTCTTGCAGCCTAATCCTTGCGAGCTTTACGGGAAGCTTCTCCTTAAGAATATTGAAGACCACTTGGGCAACCACTTCGCAGGTCGTGATCTTGTAGGCCAGTTCAGGAACGTCGACATTAAGATTCTTGTGGTCATAGCGATCAATGATCTCGCTACTGACGATCTCATCCAGTTTATCCAAGCTGATCAGCATCCCGGACTTTGGATCGGGCTCTCCCTCGACCGTTACTTCGAGGATGTAGTTGTGCCCATGGCCTGCCGGGTTAAAGCACTTCCCGTAGAGTTCCAAGTTCTCGGTCTCGGAGAGGTCGTCGTTGTGAAGCCGATGGCCGGCCGAGAAGTTGTAGATGCGGGTGATGTTCATTTTCCAGGTATCCGTTAGATTCATTTCTCCGTAAAAGGTGGGCATCTCTTCAAGCCTAAAGTTGACCATAGGCGCTTCAGGCGGCATTGCGCCGGGCGCAGTCAGTTCGCTTTGGATGAACTTCATGAGATTCTCCAGACTGGGAGCCCGATCCTTGAAGTAAGGGACTTCGTCGTTCAGGCTCTTCTGATCGCAAACCGAGATGATCCTCTCCTTCACCACGTCGTCGATCTTCTTGATGTTGCACACCATCCCAATCTTGGGATCCACTACGCCCTCGACGGTGACGAAGATGCTGTAGTTATGGCCATGACTGTAAGGAGAGGCCCATCTTCCGTATAGCGCTTGATTCTCGTCCGCAGACAATTCTGGCGACCAATACCTATGCCCGCTCGAAAAGACCAACTTGCGCGCCATGCGCACCTTCCCGTTCCCTGCCACCACCATTACTCCTTACTATACGGCCTCGCAAGGGCAGAAGGCGCGACGGTCCCCTTCCCCACAAGGGCCAGAACCAGCAGGGCCACGACGTAAGGCATCGCGATTGCCAGTTGGAATGGCACGTCAAAGCCCAAAGACTGAAACCGATACTGCAATGCATCCAAGAAGCCGACGAGGAGGCACGCACCAAATACCATCGACGGACGCCAGCGGCCGAATGTCACCATGGCGATCGCGATGAATCCCCGCCCCGATGTCATGTTTTCAGCAAATGACTGAGCGACCCCCAGTGAAAGATAAGCTCCGGCCAGTCCGCCCAGAATTCCGCTTATTGCAACTGCCACTAGCCTCACTTTTGCCACCGAGAACCCCGAAGCTTCCAGCGCTTTGGGATACTCCCCTGCCGCTCGTAACGCCAAGCCAAACCGCGTCTTCTGGAGCGCCCAAACCGCCATCGGAACACCTGCCAAGAGGAAGAGAATTACCGCATCGATGCGATTCCAATTTGGCAATCCTGGCAATGAGAGCAGTTGACCGCTTGTTCCGAACTTCGACCGAAACAGATAGCTGGTTAGACCAAGGGCAAGGAGATTGATCGCCGTCCCCACCACGACCTGATCGGCACCAAGCTTGACGCTAAACCAGCCCCCGAGAAGAGTTACGAGGAGTCCGGCGCTTGTGCCAGCAATCAAACCGACCCACGGATTTCCGGTGGCGTGGGCGGCCATCATCGCAAAGAACGCTCCTGTGAGCATCGTTCCCTCGACGCCAATATTGATCACGCCCGCCTTCTGTCCAATCATCTCGCCCAATGCGGCAAGAGCCATCGGCGTGGTGAACATCAGGACGATCAGGACATCCATCAGTCAGCCTCCGAGCGACGAGGCCGCCGAGTCCAGTAACGCAGGCCCACCAATCCAAGCACCGCGGCACCCTGGATGACATAGACTAGGGTTGTGCCCGCCGGAGTGAAGCTAGCCAAATTCTGAGTACCAGCAAAAAGCGCTCCAAAATAGAAGGCGCTCAGGAGTACCCACAAGGGATGCAGTCCCGCGAGCAGGGCCACCGGAATCGCGAGGAAACCCAACTGTTGCGGAAATCCCTTCCCCAGATAACCAGTTATGCCAAGAAGCTCCACCCCGCCCGCAAGGCCGCAAAGCCCCCCCGAGAGCATCAACGATCTGAACTGGATTGCTGAGGTTGGGAACCGGTTCGCTCGAGCAACATTTGGGTTATCTCCGACGACCCGAAGGCGAAACCCGTCCTTTGTTCGGAAAAGATAGATGAACACCCCAACAGCAACCAAGACTGCGACAACCACGCCGTAGTGAAGGTCCGCCTGGGGGTTGAACTTCGCCAGCATCAGCGTTTCGGCAAGGCCATCGGTCTGGGGAACCTGCCGCTTGGCTTCTTGGAGCGGTCCGGATACCGCGTACTCCAACAGCTGGATAGCCACGAAGTTAAGCAAGAGGGTGGAAATCACCGCTTCCACGCCGCGTTTGATGTAGAGCCAAGCGGCAATCGCCGCCCACAAAGCGCCGCCAACGCAACTCGCCACCAGCAACGCAAGAATCCCAGCGTAGCCCCAGCCCGGCATCACCAGCCACTTCGCCCAGCACGCCGACATCAGCGCCCCCAACACAAACTGGCCCTCTCCGCCAATGTTGTAAAGCCCTGCCCTCCACGCGATAACAACACCTAGACCGCACAGAATCAGTGGCGTAGTTTTGCCTAGCGTTCGCGACCAGGCGTAAGGGTCCCCAAACGCCCCCTGAAAGATCAATGAAAGCGATTTCCCGATTGGCAAGCCGAATGCGAGCAGACTCAGAATGAGGATTGCAAGCAAGCCACAAACGGTTAGGGCTGCTTGAGCGTGGCGGTTCACGTGCCGCTCGCCCCAAGACCAGCATTCATGCTCTCCATCAGTTGCCCGCGACTCATGAAGTAGGTTCGGTCCGACAACAGGCTGAGTTCGTCGAGGTCGGTCGAAAACAGGGCGACTGCCGTTCCGCCCTCTCGAGCTTGAAGAATCTTCTCGTGCACGTATTCTGTCGCCCGAATATCGAGCCCCCGGGTCGGATTTACGACCACCAGGAATTCAGGACGACGATCCAAGGTCCGACTCACGATAATTTTTTGCTGGTTCCCCCCACTTAATGAGCTTGCAATGTCGCTGGCGTTTTCAACTTTGATCGCAAAGGTGTGTATTAGATTCGTTGCCCACCGCTGAACCTCTTTAACCTTAATAAATGGGCCAGTGGACAGTTCAGAGTTGGCCAAGCCCCCGATCAATAGATTCTCTTCGACCGACATTCCCAACGCCAAACCGTGGGTTTGACGATCCTGGGGAATGTAGGCGGGCTCTGGGTTCGCCCAGATTCCTTCAAATTGGATGACCTTTCCTTCCCTGAGCCCTGCCAAGGCTTCCGCCAATTGGACCTGGCCGTTGCCGTCCACGCCGCCAAAACCGACGATCTCCCCCTGGCGAATCTCAAATGAAGCGCCTTTGACCGCAACCTCCCCCCGATCGCCGAGAACCCTCAGATTCTGTGCAACCACTCTGCCATTTCCTGGGTTCGCTGGGGTCTTGACCGAAGCTTCAGGCAGTTCGCCGACCATCCATTCTGCCAATTGGGCTACGGAAACATCGCCGATGGGAGCCGAGGCAACCCAACGACCGCGGCGCAGAACCGTTACCCGATCCGCGATCGCCATTACCTCGCTAAGCTTGTGGGCAATAAGCACGACCGCCTTGCCTGCCTCCTTCAAACTTTTCAGGACTCGAAACAGGTCCAAGACCTCGTCGGGAGTCAGGACCGCCGTCGGCTCATCAAAGATTAAGACTTTGGCCTCGCCTGCCAGGGCCTTCACGATTTCGATACGTTGTTGGCTGCCAACGCTCAGATCGCTAACCCGGCTACCGAGGTCAAACTCCCACCCTAGCTTCTCCGCAATTGAAGCCGCCTTGGCCGATTCGACCGACGGGTTCATAGGGCCATTTAGAGAGTCCATTTGCGCCAAAGCCAAGTTTTCGGCGACGGTAAAGTTGGGCACCAAAGTGAAGTGCTGGTGGACCATGCCGATGCCAAGCCGTCGGCATTCAAATGGCGATCCCAGTGGGATGGGCAGTCCCCTCAAGAGCACGGCTCCTGAATCGGGCTTGAGAAACCCCGCCATGACATGCATCAGGGTGGACTTGCCCGCCCCGTTTTCGCCTAGAACCGCGTGGATCTCGCCGGCTTGGAAAACTGCAGAGACATCGTCCAAAGCCCGCAACGGGCCAAAGGACTTGGCAACGTTTCGGACTTCGAGCATATGAAAAGGGGGTCCCTAGAACTCATCCTTCGGAACCGTCAACTCGCCTTTCACGATCTTGGCTTTGGTCTCCTCAATTAGGGACTTTAAATCCGCGGGCACCTTATCGGCCATCTTGGGATTGATGATGAAGTCGATCACGCCCTTGTCCATCCCCATCAAGGCAACCCCGCCCCTAAAAGTGCCGCCCTCCACCTGCTTCGCAACTTCGACAAATGCCGACTCGCCTCTTGAAATCGCCGACGCGATCACCGCGCCGCTTGGGTTGTCGTTCTGATCCGCATTGGCGCCAAAGGCGTACACACCTTTCTCCTTGCAAGCGTCAAAAACGCCTTGAGCCGCCGCATTGGCCTGATGAATCACGAAATCGGCCCCTTGGCTGATCGCATCGAGGGTCGCTTGCTTCGCCTTTGCCACATCCTGCCCACTGCCCGTGAACACTTGGATCACCTTAATGCCGGGCTTTGCCGCCTCGGCGCCAGCTTTGAATGCCGTAAATGTGGACTTGATCGAGGGAACTTCGTCGCCGCCGACCATCGCCAACGTCCCCGTCTTGCTCATTTTCGCGCCCATCATTCCCGCCAAGTAAAACCCTTGCTCCAAGTAGAATCGGAATGCTCCAACGTTGGCGCCGGTCTCGCTGCCTGAGGAACTCACAAAGATCGTGTCTGGGAAATCTTTGCCGATCTCCATAAACGGTTTGTTGTATTCAAATCCGTGGCCGAAGATCAGCTTGTAGCCTTGCTGGGCGTATGTTCGGGCGGCATCCTTGATCTTGGCGTCCAACGCCTCTTGGTTGTTGACCTCAGCCCCAAGTTCCTTTTGGATTTCCTGAAGCCCCTTGTACGCCATCGCGTTCCAGCCTGAGTCACTGACCGGCCCGGGTGTCAGAAGGGCAACTTTCAGATTGCTTTTGGCGGCAGTTGAGCCTGTAGTCTCAGTTGGGGTCTTATCGCCACCCGAGCATCCAAAGGCAAAAACGAGCGCCAGCAACGGCAGCATGCGCACAGGCTTCATCATGGTAAGTACGAGCCTACCCGGTGGATAGCGGCAATTCCCTAGCCTTACCCAACCCATTCTTCCCGCAAAACCCCAAACCCGATCGCATCGTAATACTTCGCGTTCACGATCCGGGCCTTCCGATACTTAGCCTCCTCACTAAACCCAAGCTTCTGAGCCAATTTGATCATCCCAACATTCCCCGACCAAGTCTGCAAGTCCAAACGTGCCAGCTCCGGCATCGCATCAAAGAGAAAAGAAATCCAAAGGGACATCGCTTCAAAACCCACGCCACTTCCCCACTCCTCTGGATCGAAAATAGCGATGCCGATAGCCATCCAATGCGTCTCCGCGCTGATCCAGTACCGGCTTACGCTGCCGATCAACTTCTCCTCTCCGGTCCGAGCGATCACAAGCCGAGTCGGAACATCGACCGGCACCTGCAGATTTTCAAGAAAGGTCGCCACATGCTCATCGGCCTCGTCCGGGGTGAACTGAGGATAGTAAGGCGCGTCCGTTTCCAACCACGCGTGGCCGGGATTTAGCCATTCACGATACATGGGCAAGTCGCCCACATTCCAATCTCGCAGAACCAGTCTCTCACCCGCCGCCCGAATCATGGCGCTAGTATGACGAGACTTGGGGTTGAATGGGGCCATGATCAGCCTTGCGGTCGCATTTGCCATGTCAATCCAATCCTCCGACTACCAAGAAACGCTCCGACCGCAGTTCCACTTCACGGCTCCCAAGGGTTGGCTGAATGATCCTAACGGTCTGGTTTTTTACAAGGGCGAGTATCACCTGTTCTATCAGCACAATCCGTTCGGCACGGAGTGGGGGAACATGACGTGGGGGCATGCGGTGAGCAAAGACCTGTTCCACTGGCAACACCTTCCTTACGCTCTGGAGCCAGACGCCATGGGAACCATGTTTAGCGGATCAGCCGTGGTGGATTGGAAGAACACCTCGGGGTTTGGCACCAAAGAGAACCCGCCGATGGTGTTGTTCTATACGGCGGCCGGAGGCAACAACGATGCGAGCAAGGGCAAGCCGTTTACCCAGGGCTTGGCCTATTCCATCGACGGCCGCACCTTCACCAAGTTCGCCGGGAATCCAATCCTCCCGCATATCGAAGCCGAGAACCGCGATCCCAAAGTCTTTTGGCACGAGGCAACCAAAAGCTGGATTATGGCGCTGTACTTGAACGGGGATCGA
>JACMJO010000273.1 GCA_014380605.1 Fimbriimonadaceae bacterium
ATCGTCGTGCTCGCCGACGGACGCATCCAGCAGATTGGCCGGCCGATCGACCTCTACCGTGCTCCAGTCAACCGCTTCGTCGCGGGCTTCATCGGCACCCCGCCAATGAACTTTGTCGAGGGTGTCTTTCAGGAACGGAACGGCCAGGCGTTCTTCGTCGCGGGAGGAATGAGTGTCAGGGCCTCGCGGAAGAAACTGGCAAATGCCCCCGCTACGGAGCAGGTGACGCTTGGGGTGCGCCCGGAGGACCTCCGTCTCGATTCCTCCCAAGATGCCACGGCCCAGGCTCTATCACCGGGCGAAGTGGTCAAGGGACGCGTGCTGCTGGTGGAGCGACTCGGCGGCACCAGCCACGTTCATTTCGACCTCGAGGGAAGTGCCAACCGCATGATGGCATCCGCCGGGAACGATCGACTACCTGAGGTCGGCGAGACCATCATGGTTCGCGTACCGCCCGAGCGCGTGCACTTCTTCGGCTCGGACGGGAAAACGATTTCCAGCTGAGCGTGAATCAATAACCCGGATTCTGGGTGATGCTGCCGGCCGATTTATCGATTTCACCCTGGGGAATCGGATAGAGATAATTGAAGGCCTGGAAATTCTTTCCAATAGCGGGAGTCAAAACCTGAGCTGCTATTTTCCATCTCTTCAAATCATTGAAGCGTTGGGATTCAAAACCGAGCTCTACCCTTCTCTCGTGCATTAGCCAGCCCTTGATCTGGGTTTTATCGACCGAGGCAGTTCTGTCCGGTAAGGTGCCAGCCGGCGGCAAAGTACCGCTGACCGTTACACTCGTCCGCGCACGGTTGCGGATTGCATTTATGATCGCGATTGCAGCGGGGTAATTCCCGGTTTCATTGTACGCCTCGGCTTTCCAAAGCAGGGCGTCTGCAAAGCGAACAAAGATCTTGTTGCTCGGCGCGTCGTCATTTCCCTTGTATTTATCAACTGCGTTATTTGTGGTGCCCAACAACTTGGAAACGTCTTTGCTGGCGACGTTTACCGTATAAAGCAATCTTGGGTCATCAGTTTCGAATTCAGCGATGAAGTTGTCGGTAGGCGCGATGAAACCCCAATCCAACGGGGCGCAAATTCCATTGCCCTTTCTTGGACTCTGGGCCGACTGGTGGTCGTAAGCGAAGATGACCTCGTTCTCGGTTGCTTCCTTCGCTACGGCGAAACTGTCGAAATAATTCGAGTTCAAGCTGTAAAACGTCAGCGCCTCCAAGTCAGTTACGAGAGTGATGACTTCTGTCCATTTCTCGTTGTAAAGCGCCACTTTGGCCTGCATCGCCACTGCAGCCCCCTTGGACGCTCTCCACTTTTCCGCGGAACTGGAGTATTTGCTGTTCGGCAGTAGTATCCTGGCCTGCGCCAGATCTGAGCTGATTTGCACGTAGACGTTGGCTTTTGTTTCTCTCTTGGCCGCGGCGTAAGCATCGCTGAAACTCTGAAGCGGCTTCAACAACAACGGCACACCTCCGAAATTGTTGACGAGATCGAAATAATAGAAAGCCCGTAGAAAGTAGGCCTCGCCCAAGAGCCTGTCCTTCAGTGCTGGAGTGATTCCGATTTTTGCCGTTACTGCCGCATCCGTCAGATAGCTGATGGCCAGATTGACGCGCGAAATCCCCTCGTAATCGTAGGTCCATTGTCCATTGAAAGCCTGGTTGGACGAGGTGAAATTGAAGCTCTGGATCTGATCCATCCATGACTGGTCGCCGTCCGGGCTCCATTTCTTTTTCATGTCATCCGAAGCGATGTCCTGCAGGATGAAATCGTCTCTGAACACCGTGCCCAGTTCCCACTTCCATTCATTGAGCAGGTTGAGCGTGCTCGCGAGCATCTGATAGGACGACGTCACGGACAGCGTGACCGAATTCAGGGTTGGCTCCGAGCTTATCTGTTCCGGGGTAAGCAAGCCGATGGGATCTTTGTGCAAATCGGTGCAGCTCATAACCGCAATGACCAGCATCGACGCAGCTGCCTTGTATCTTCTGTACATGATTGCTCCTACCGATTTATGATCGATAAATCGATTAAAATTTCGCGTTGAGTCCGAATAGGAAGGCCTTCGACTGCGGATACGTTCCCCTGTCCAGGATATCCGTTGATTCCGGATCCAGTCCCGTATAGTTGGTTATCGTGAGGAGGTTCTGGCCGGATACGAAGAAGCGGCGTGTCGGTCCCAGAGCATATCCAATCTCCAGGTTCTTGAGGCGGAAGTAGGAAGCGTCTTCCACAAAAATGCTCGACTTCTTGCTGCTGCCGTTGTCGTTGAAGGTGGTGCGAGGGATGGTGTTGCTGGTCCCCGCACCATTCCAGGCGCCCAGCACCGCGACGGTATGGTTGAACGGCCGGCTGTCGTAATCGGTGATCTGCTTGGCGTCGTTGTACTTGTCGACTCCCCCTACGCCCTGGAAAAACATGGAGAGATCGAAGCGGCGAAAGTCCGCCGAGAGGTTCAATCCATAATTGAGCTTCGGAATTGGATTTCCGATGAATGTCCGGTCGTCGTCGTTGATTTTTCCATCGCCATTCAGATCCCTGAACTTGATGTCCCCTGGCTTCTCGGCGGGATTCACAGTGCCGGACAAATACGTGGTGATCTCGGCCTGATTCTGATAGATCCCGTCCATCACGTAACCGTAGAACGCGCCGAGCGGGTGGCCTACCGCTGTTCGGTACACATCTCCCACGATATTGGGGAGGTTGGGGTGAAGCTTCGTCACCCTGTTCGTCACCGAACCTGCATTCGCTCTGATGCCGTAGTTGAGCGACCTTGCACTGCTCTTGAATTCAAGAGCGAGGTCGTAGCCCTTGTTGGTGACTTCCCCGGCGTTGACGATGGTCGGAGAAACATTCCCGACTATCGAAGGCAGCGAGATCGGCAACAGGATGTCTGAGGTCTTCTTGTCGAAGTAGTCGACGGAGAGATAGAGCTTGTTGCTCAGCAGTCCTACGTCCACGCCAATGTTGTTCTGGGTAGTGGTCTCCCACCTCAGGTCAGGATTGCCGTAACGGGAGATCAGATACTGATCTCCGGACCTGCGCAGTAATGTGAGGAAGGCGTAGTTGTCGATCTCCTGGTTCCCGAGTCTTCCCGTGCTCGCTCTCAGCTTCAGGTCGGATATCCAATCGACGTTCCGCATGAAGCTCTCGTTGGAGATTCTCCAGCCCGCGGAGAAGGACGGGAAATAGCCCCATTTGTTGTTCTCTGCGAACCTGGACGACGCGTCAGCTCTGAAATTCGCGGTGACCATGTACCGAGTGTCGTACATGTAGGTGGCCGAGCTGAAGATTGAAAAAAGGCCCCACTCGGATGCGGAGCCTCCATTGTTCTGATCAGCCGTTCCGCCGTAATTGATGTACTGGAAGTTCTCCCTTACGAAATCGAATCTTTGTCTCGAGGCGCCGATCGAAGACGAGTAGTTCTTGATGAACTCGCTGCCCACCAACCCGCTTATGTCGTGGATGTCACCGGCCTTGGCGTAATTCAGGGTGTTGTTCCAGGTGACGGTGGTTTCCTGGCCCCTGTCTTCGTTCAGCCCGGTGGGACGGTTTTGACGGGGCGTGCCCACATCCAATCCGCTCCCTACTCCATTGACGTCCCCGAAATTCTGATTGAGCGCTTTGTTGTGCCGCAAATTCAGGTCGAGCCCGACATTGCTCCTGAATTTGAGGTCCTTCAGCAAGCCATACTCCGCGTAAATGTTGCCGAAGGTCTTGAAGTTGTTTCTCTTGTCATTTGCGAAAAAGGCGAGCGCGATGGGATTGGCGCCAAACTCGTAGATGTTGTTGCCGTTGCTCCACGGCGTGGTGAAAAAAGGCAGATCGGTAAAGGGGTCGCGCGCCGAATAGCTGGGATCGCTTGGATCCTTGTAGACGGGGATGATCGGAGGCCTGATCAGCGCGTGCCGGATGATTCCTGGTTGATCTCCCTTTGAGGAGAGCTTGTCCTGCATGGCGTAGGAAAGCAGGAGGTTCGATCCGACGTTGAGGCGGTCAGTGAGCCCCGCATTGATGTTCGTCCGGAAATTGAACCGCTGAAACCTGTCGTTCGCGTAGACGATGATTCCGTCCTGCTTGCTGTACGCGCCGGACATCAGGTATCGGATCTTGTCATTGCCTCCATTTGCGTCGAGGTGCACGCTTTGGACCTGGCCTGACGTGAAAAGCTCGTCCAGCCAATTTGTATTGGCGACAACCCGTCCCCTGTCGGCAGTATACGGATTGGTGCCGGTGAATCCGGAGTTGTTCCAGGCTTCTTCCATCTTGTTCATGTACTGACCGGCATCCAGCATTGTCGGAAGATTGGTCGCCCTCTGAATGCCAGTGAAGTAGCTGAGGCCGAAACTCGACTTCCCTCTTTCGCCCATCTTCGTCGTGATGACGATTACGCCGGCAGAAGCCCTCGATCCATAGATGGAAGCAGCGGAGGCATCCTTGAGCACGGTGTAGGACTCTACGTCCTGAGGATCGAGGAAGGAGATATCGCGACTGGGTATTCCGTCGATGACGAAGAGCGGACTGTTGTTGCCGATCGTTCCCTCACCACGGATGCGAATGCTGATTTCCTCTCCGGGCGCGCCGGTGCTTTGTGTCACGGTCAAACCGGCGATTTGGCCTTGTAGAGCCTGCGCCACGTCCATGACCCTTCGCGACTCCACCTCAGTGGCGGTCACGGTGGCGACGGAGCCGCTGATGCTCGCTTTCCTTTGAGTCGTGGACGAGAAGTTGAACGAAGCCAAACCTGCAGTCAGCCAAGTTGCGCCGGAGCGCACGCCACTGCAAAAGGCGGCGATGGTGATCAAGGATTTACGCG
>JACMJO010000274.1 GCA_014380605.1 Fimbriimonadaceae bacterium
ATATTTTCGGGCTGTAGGAGGACTGACTTGCTGTCGTACTCAGTCTGCGGATTGCCGCCTGACAGCTGAGTCGGGCCTCCAACTTGCCGACTCTTCTGCACTTCGACCTTTCAAACTCTAGACATCGCTCTTACGTTGCCAGTCAACATCTGAACGACCGTATATTTCCATCACCGCCAGTCTCGAGTCCCTCTATCTTATCGACCATCACTGGTGTCTACTCCCAATGATCACAAAGTCAAGAACATCTCAGATGTGGTGACGACGCAAGCCATTTCCCACCACAAGGCTCCGCTGGATACCTACACCTACATCCTAGGCTCAGCATGTTGACGTACCGGAAAATCCTATTGGCGGCGGTCGGCGTCCTCACAATATTCTACTTTTTGAGCTCCTCTCGATTGTCCTCCGAATATAGTGTCGAAGCAGAGTCGTTCGGATCGGACTCAAGAGGAAGGAGTTATCCTCCTTCGATGTCTCGGAAAGACAAACCACAAAATCAACAGACACTTGAAAATCTCGCATCGAAGCCACTGCGAGAACGATTGCGATATCAATTTCCTTATGACTTGGAATCAAAGTTTCCAGCATACATCTGGCAAACATGGAAATATAGTCCGTCTTCAGGGGAATTTGGCGAGAATCTAAGGCCGCTCGAGGCATCATGGACAGAACTACATCCAGGATTCATCCATGAAGTGGTAACCGATGATGCAGCCTTTCAGTTGATCAAATACCTTTATGCCTCCGTCCCAGAGGTGACCGAGGCGTATGCCTCCATGCCACTACCCGTCCTCAAGGCAGATTTCTTCAGATATCTGATCCTCCTCGCGCGGGGTGGAATCTACTCCGATATCGACACACAGGCTCTCCAATCGGCGACGGTATGGCTGCCGGAAGACTTCGACAGATCAACCGTGGGCTTGGTGGTTGGAATTGAGGCAGACGCTGCGGATCGAGAAGATTGGGCAAAATGGTATTCGAGGAAGATTCAATTTTGTCAATGGACCATTCAATCCAAGCCTGGTCATCCAGCGCTTCGTGATTTGGTTGCCAAAATCACCGAGGACACGCTTCGCATGAAGAAGCAAGGGATTCTTACGCAAAGCAAGATGGACAAGTCCATTGTCGAGTTCACCGGTCCAGCAGTATTCACCGATACTATCTTTGCATACTTCAACAACGACAGGGATGCCTACGCCATCAAGAACGCCCGGGCGCTGCGACGACTCGTGCGCTCGGATCCAGATGAGGGACGCGATCCACTTCCCTGATGCTGACCCAACCCGGAGCTCATCCGCACCATGCCTTCCAACCTGCGATCTACAAGGTCCACAAGCCTCAAGAGGCCCTATGCGCCGATGGACGCAAAGTCGGTCCCCGAGCCCCCGGTCGGACCGGAATGGCAGTACGAACCCAAGTGGGACGGGTTTCGCTGCCTCATATTCCGAACAAGCGATGATGTCTTCCTTCAGTCAAAGTCAGGGCAGCCGCTCGCACGTTATTTTCCCGACGTTGTTGCGATGGTGCAAAGACTGAAGCCGGATCACTTCGCTTTGGACGGCGAGATCGTCATTCCTGTCGCCGGTCGGCTTTCCTTTGACGACCTCCTGCTCCGTGTGCATCCGGCCGCAAGCCGGGTTCAGTTGCTGGCTCAACAACACCCCGCCATGCTCGTCATCTTCGACCTGCTCGTGAGCGACAAGGGCATCCCGATCGTTGCTCAGCCCCTCGCCCAGCGGCGCGCGGCCCTGGAGCGATTTGCCAGATCGTATTTGAAGAACATGCCCAACATCCGGCTTTCACCCGCGACAACCAGTCTGACCGTTGCCAGGCGGTGGTTCAGAGCCGTCGGTGGAAATCTGGACGGCATCGTCGCCAAGCGTTTGGATCTGCCCTATCGATCCGGCACGCGCGATGGGATGCAGAAGATCAAGCATCGCCAGACGGCAGACTGTGTCGTCGGAGGATTTCGCTATGCCACCGGAAAACGAGTCCTGGGGTCACTCTTACTTGGGCTCTATGACACCGAGGGGCTGCTGCATCATGTTGGTTTCACCTCGAGTTTTACCCAGGCAGAGCGAGTTCGCCTGACCGCGCTTGTCAAACCGCTCGAAGGCCTGTCGGCGTTCACTGGGCGGTCGCCGGGGAGGCCGAGCCGATGGAGCACCCGTGAGTCCGCCGACTGGCGCCCTCTTCAGCCCAAACTGGTTGTCGAAGTGGAATACGACCATTTCACGGGCGGACGCTTTCGCCACGGAACGCATCTGCTCCGATGGCGTGGCGACAAAGCACCCGGCCAGTGCACCCTGGAACAGATAGAAGGAGGTCGAGGCTCGACGCTCAAGCTCCTAACCGCTCCCGCCAAGCGTCCAAAGAAAGCATCGCCGAAGCGTCGTTGACACGCGGAGCTACCGTCAGGATCGCGCCCGCGGTTGCGTGGCGCGCAGACGGCGCACGAGGGCTGGTAGCTCCAATGTATTGACCACCGTGTCGGCGCTTTGCCATCCCCGCCGAGCCTGTTGCACACCAAACTTCATGAAATCCAACTCTTGGATGTGGTGTGCGTCTGTGTTGATAAGAATCTGAATGCCCAGCTCGCGGGCTTTCATTGCCAGCGAGTCATCGATGTCTAGCCGTTCGGGACTGGAGTTGATCTCCAGAAGCTTGTTGTTGGCCTTGATCGCACGCAGCACCTTGTCAAGGTCCAGCTCATAGCCGGGACGTTTCAGCAGTTTTCGTCCCGTCAGATGTCCGATGCAGGTGACATAGGGATTCTCGATGGCGCGAATCAATCGAGCGGTCTGCTCCGCCTTGCCAAGAGCAAACCGTGAATGGATTGAAGCCATCACGATATCCAGCTGTTTCAGCACCGAATCTTCAAAGTCCAGCTCGCCATCTGCAAGAATGTCCACCTCCGAACCCTTGAAGACCCGAAACCCTTTGAGGCTCGCATTGAGTTTGTCGATCGCTTTCATCTGTTGCCGAAGTCGCTTCTCGTCCAGCCCATTGGTGATCTGCAGACTCTTTGAATGATCTGTCACCGCCAGATAGGAATAGCCTCGCGCCCGCGCGGCTCTGACCATCTCTTCAAGGCTGTGTGCCCCATCGCTCGCGGTGGTATGCGCGTGCAGGTCACCCCGTATCTGATCAAGTTGGACGAGATCTGGAAGCGTCCCGTTCTGTGCCGCCTCCACCTCTCCCCGCCCCTCACGCAGCTCCGGCGGTATCCAAGGCAATCCACGCACCTCGTACCAGGTCTCTTCGGTAGAGACCGCTTTCCTGCTCGCCTTGACCGCTCCCTTCACCTCCAGCAGATGCGCAGGTGAACCCGTCTCTTCGACCATCGCGGCGCCCATGTTTGCAGCATCAGCAAAGCGCACTCGAAGCAGCGGTCCCGCGGCAAGCTTGCAGACGATGAGAGATTCGGTCTCCTCGCTCACCTCTTCAACACCGCCATGCTTCTTGAGCACCTTGCGGGCGGCCGGTGCATTCCCCGTTTGCACAACGAGCGCCAGGGTTCCCACCGTGTCCTTGCCCCTGCGAACACTCCCAGCGATCTCGACCTGACGACAGCCGTTCGCATGTGTCAGAAGCGCCTGGAAATGCTCCGCAAGATCGCGGGCCTCCACCCACAAAACTCGCCGGATCCCCTCAATTCCCTGCCGCACCTTGCACTCCAGAGTGGCTCCTACGGCGCTGCCGACCTCTCCGGCCTGAAGCTTTTTCCTGAGGTCCTCGACTGTATCGACGCGAAGCGACTTGGTGAGCCGCTGGGCTTCTCTCACCGAAATACCGATGGCTTCAGCAATCTCCGCAGTACCGGGTGGCAGCCCTCTGCCGAGCCTCTGAACACTCGCGAGAGTTCCGGATTGGACGATCTCCTGAATTGCCGAACCAATGCTCGCCCCGATCCCCGGAATTTTGGGAAGTGATTGTCCTCCCGCCAGCAGGTCGCTCACCTTCTGGGGATAGCTTCTTAGCGCCTCGGCAGCCGTGTGGTACGCCTTGACCTTGAAACGATTGACCCCCTCAGCGCGAAGAAGTTCAGCGAGCTGTCCAAGCTGCGCCGCGATTTGGTTGTTCGACAGTGCCATGATAAAGTGCTGTCCATGTGCATCAGGTTGGCTCGTTCAAGACGAACAATGTTTCAGCGTTGCTGACGGCCACTGGGGATAGCGTCACCGTGCTCCGTCTCGCGTTTCCCGCGCCTCGTGGAGGATCAGTTCCCGCATGGTGAAAATGAACGCTTCCTGACGATCCCTGGATGACTCGCCCCATTCTCTCAGGAGCTGGTCGATCGCTTTTTGAACGAGGCTGAGAGCATCTCCAACCTGAATCTTGGATTTTCGCACGATCACCTTTACGATGTTGGTCGTCTCCACTTGTCCCTTCCACACTCCTTTGGCGCCACCCAGCAACGTCGCGCCCTCAAACATCGCATAGATATCCGAAAGAAAGTGCTCAGTCGCCGGATGCGTCCACACCGCCGCCGGGATGTAAAACTCCAGTTCAAGCGACTCATAGGCGTTGTGAGACAGCGAGTTCGCCATAAAGAATTGCCTCTTAAGACGTTGAATCTGGTTCCATATACGTCGTAAACGTCCCCGCGACTGTGATCTTTATTCTCGAATAGGAAGAACCCCGTTCGCGCGGGCGATCGGGGTTCTGGTGAACTGAAAGATTGCAGGTCGGGCGGGAATTCACCACGAGGCGGCGCCAGCACACAGTCGGCGGTACGCCGAACCGTTCGCTCGCATCCACTCAGCGATTACTCGCCTTTTTCCTGCCAGATGCCTGCGGCGAACTCTTTGCTTGCGGCATCGATCCGCCACGCGACTTCGTGGTTGCAGCGTCATTATCTTCGGAATCGTCCTCTTCGGCTTCCGAGTTCAGCGCAGACGGCAATACCTCGTCGGTTGAAATTGTCGTCAGCTTCTCGTCGGCCGCCTTCTCTTCGTCGAG
>JACMJO010000275.1 GCA_014380605.1 Fimbriimonadaceae bacterium
ACTGAAGGCGATTCGCGACCGACTTTGAGTCCTTCCGAACGAAACGCCACTGCTTAGCATCCACACCTTCGAACTGAGCGATGAGTCGGGCGCTTTCGATTCGGTAGTGTTCAGGCAAGAATTTGCTCACGTCGTCTGAGCCGCTCAAAAAGACCTGGTTGTTGGCCGCTTTCCAGGTTCCCGACATATCGAGTTCGCCGATCCTGGCCTTGTAGCACCCACTGGGATTCAGGTGAAGCTCGCCGACGATTGCTTGCTTTCCTTGAAACTGGGAGACTTCGGTCGCATACACGCCAGCCACGTCGGGGGCACCCGAGCACCCGAAAGCCGAAAGAACCAACAAGCAGAAAAGGAGGGGTCTGACAATCAACATAGCCGCAAACCAACCTATGGTTTGCGGCTATCGAAGCGTTTCGGGTTGGCTTAAAGAGAGGTCTTTGTGCTTACCTTTTGGACCATTCCGGCTCTTGCGCCCTTGGCAAGAAGCTCCTTTCGACCCTTAGCCGCACTATCCTCACAGCCAAAGAATTTGTAGCCCGCGCCTTCCACGAAGACCTTGAACTTCGCCGCCTCGCCCTTGGCGTTGCAACAACCCTTGTCGCCCTTCTCGACAGACTTGGTTGCCGTCGTCTTGCAGCAAGCCTTCTTGCCTTCAGCCGACATCTCCATTTCGCGCGCCATCTTCAAGAACCCGTCTTCTTGGTTGGGTTTCTTCTCTTGGCAACATGGGCCTTGCGCCATTGAAAAGGCAGCAACTGCCGCCAGAACTGAGGTTAGTAAAAATTTCATGGTTGTTGTCTAGGATACCGTTTTGACCGAGTTAGGGGAGAGCAAATCGCATACCGTTGAACGCATGCGGCCCCATCTCAGTTCCCATGACGCTGATTCAAAGGTATCTTCTTTCTCTTCCCATGGGTGAGGCAATCAGGGTAGCAGTGGTAGGAGCGACCGGCTATGGCGGGGCCGAATTGGTGCGTCTGCTGTCTGAACATCCTCTTGCTAAGGTCGTGATTGCGACCAGCGAAAGGCTAGCGGGGACCAGGCTTTCTGACGACTGCCCTTGGCTTGCCACCGACCTGATCCTCCAATCCTTCGATCCTGAGTCCTTACTTGTAGATTTTGTATTTCTGGCTCAAGAAGCGGGCTTCGCGATGCTTCACGCGCCGAACCTTCTGAGGAAAAGCAGAGTTGTAGACCTTAGCGCTGATTTCCGCTTAAAGGATAAGGATGTCTATGCCGCAACCTACAAGCGGGAATGGGCATCGCCTGGGCTTGAGGTCGAGCCCGTCTACGGCCTGCCCGAAGCCGTTGATCGGGACACGATTCGCAACGCAACCCTTGTTGCCAACCCCGGCTGCCACGCCACCAACACGATCCTCGGTCTTCGCCCGTTAGTTGAGAACGGCCTTCTCGATGGGATTCCTGTCGTCGACTCCAAGTCGGGCGTCAGTGGAGCGGGAAGATCCCGAAAAGAGACGGACTATCTCTTCGCGGAAATGACGGGCAACTTCAAGGGCTATGCCGTGACCGGGCATCGCCACATTCCCGAGATCGAGCAAGAGATTGGCGTCAGAATTCGGTTCACGCCTCACCTGGTGCCGGAGTCGCGGGGAATCTACACCACCATTCACGCTCCGGTCAAATTAGGAACAACCTTAGAGCAGATCAAGGCTGGCTATCCTACATCGACCTTCGTGAGGGTGGTCGACCAAATCCCCAGCACCAAGCAAGTTTTAGGCTCGAATCGGGTGGATATCCATGTCGCACTCGATGAGCATACAGGCTTCGCCGTCGTGTCCGTGGTCCAGGACAATCTGGTCAAAGGCGCCGCGGGGCAGGCGATTCAAAACATGAACCTCATGGCGGGTTTGCCGGAAGAGACAGGTTTGCCCATCCACGGCGTATGGCCATAAATCAATCAAGGAGAAAACGATGATCGACATACCGAAAGGCTTTCAATTCGCGGGCGCAAGATGCGGGTTGAAGAATCGTCGTAACGACATCGGGATTCTCCTCAGCGACCGTCCAGCCCGCGCCGCCGGGATGTTTACATTGAACGAAGTCAGGGCTGCCTGTGTGGACTACTCGCGCCAAGTCATGGCATCCGGCTCGTTGCGAGCCATAGTCGTGAATAGCGGAAACGCGAACTGTTGTACAGGCCAACAAGGCGTTCGGGACAACGCCCATATGGCGGAGCTTGCGGCTACAGCCCTTGGCATAGGACCAGATGAAGTGGCGGTTGGCTCAACCGGCGTAATCGGCCAACTCTTGGACATGTCGAAAGTTGAGAAGGGAGTCGCAGAAGCAGCGACCAAGCTTGGTCAAGACCCGAAGCCGTTCATGGATGCGCTCTTGACGACGGACCTAGTTGAGAAGCATGCAAGCGCTCACATTTCACCTTCGTCATTAGTGTTTGGAGTGGCTAAAGGTTCCGGCATGATCGCGCCGAATATGGCGACGATGCTCGCCTACATCGTCACCGATGCAGATGTCACGGGCCTCGACCTGGATGCGATCCTTCGTCGGGCATGCGACAAGAGCTTCAATTGTATGACAGTCGACGGCGACACCTCGACCAACGATATGGTGATCGTCCTGGCAAACGGCGCTTCAGATGAGAAACCAACTGAGCTCGACTTCGAGGCGGCAATTACCGACGTTTGCACTTCGCTTGCGAAGCAGGTAGCTCGCGATGGGGAGGGTGCGACTAAGCTGGTGGAGGTCATTGTGACCGGGTCTCAGGATCCCAAGCGAATCGCACGAACGATCGCGGATTCCCCTCTTGTGAAGACGGCTATGTTTGGTTGTGATCCAAATTGGGGTCGAATCATGATGGCGGCCGGGCGGGCCGGAGTGCCCTTCAGAAAGGAAGAAGCCCGATTAGCGATCCGAGCAAACGGAGAGGAGCATCTCCTCTTCGAGTTCGGAGGGCCGGCTGCATTCGATCCCAAAAGGGTGTCCACCGCCCTGAAGTCAGATCAAATCACAATCGACTTGAATCTGGGCAAGGGTGACTCGGCAACGATCTACACTTGCGACCTGGGCTACGGTTATGTGCGGATCAACGCTGAGTACCACACCTAGGGAAATGCTTGGTTGTGAGATTGCTAGATTGCTCGATCTCCCGTATTCAAGCATTCAAGCAATCCATTAATCCAGCAATCCGGTAATCTCTCCCCCGTGGCTCGGCTCTACGGCAAGCCCAAGAAGCGATTTCCCTGGCTCCTGCTCATTCTCTTTGTGGCCATCGTTTACGCATTTTGGATTCTGCCTATTCAACTTGGAACAAGACAGGTTCAGGTTGAGTTTGTGCCCGCCGGAGCCAAGCGGTGAATGGTAATTTGTAAGTCGTAATTCGTGAGGGTCATTGCGATCTGCGAGTTATTCAGCACGAGTTACAATTCACGATTTACCCATAACAAGAACCCATGAAAGTCGCCATCATCGGATACGCCCAAGCGGGCAAGAGCACCATTTACCGCGCCGCCGCCCGGGGCCTTGCCAAAGGCGAGGTGACCGCCGTTCCTGTGCCTGACGAGCGCTTCGATGCCATCGTCGCCCAAGTCAAGCCCAAGAAGCAGACCCCGGCTACCGTGATCCTGCACGATGACGTTGAAGCTGCAAATGGCTCTGGAAAGACCTTCAGCTTGCGCTTCATCGACCAAGCCAAGAAGGCCGACATTCTCCTCCACGTGGTTCGAGGGTTTGAGAATCCCGTCTCGCCCTACTTCGCCGAGGTTGATCCACTCCGAGACCAGGAGAACCTCGACGTCGAGTTGGTCCTTGCGGACTTGCAGATCGTGGAAAATCGTTTGGAAAGGCTTCAGAAATCGCCGACCGTGAAGCAATCTGGATCGCCCGACTACCTTGAGAAGCAGTTCTTCGATCGGATCAAGCCTCTTTTGGAAGAAGGAACCCCGCTTCGTGCAATTGTCGACATGAACGAGGACGAGCAGACGGTCGCCCGCAACTATCAATTCCTGAGTCTCAAACCGATGGTCGTCGCGTTCAACGTCGCCGAGTCTGGCCTGAGCGGCACGCCTGAAATGAACGAGCGGATTGAAGAGCTTGCCAAGAAAGAGACTCCCGCTTTCTATGTCGCCGCTCCCATCGAGGAAGAGATCGCCCAGCTCGACCCCGCCGACCAGCCAGAATTCCTAGACTCCCTCGGACTGAAAGAGCCAGCTTCAAATGTCGTGATTAAGGCGGTCTACGACGCCCTCGGCCTGATCACATTCTTCACCGCCGGCGACAACGACACCCGAGCTTGGCCCCTTCGCAAGGGCTCCAATGCCTTGAAAGCCGCCGGAACCATCCATAACGATATCGCTAAAGGCTTCATCCGGGCCGAGATCGTCCACTACTCGGACTACCTTGTCGCGGGTTCCCTGGATGCCGCCTACTCGGCAGGCAAGATGAGCCTGGAGGGCAAGGAGTACGTCCTCCAGGATGGGGACTTGATCCACATTCGGAACAAGAGCTAACCCTTTGGGAGTGCGCGCCTCTCATAAGGAACGCCTCAAATGGGCCTATTCTTTGTCCAAATGAGACGTATAATATCAATGTGGACGCTGCCCTCATCCAAAGTGTGATCCTTCGCCTCGGTGGTTCCGCCACCCTTGGCCGAAAAGTCCGTGATCTGAATGGACTGAGAGTTCGCATTGAGAGCGGACTTCCGACAAAGTCCATCGATCACGTCTTGACTGGCGTCGGCAACCGAACGGAACGAGCGGAACTCCGCAATAAGATCGTCCCACGCTCGACCCTCGCCCGACGTGGCGATACCCTGACCCAAGAAGAAAGCGAGCGACTAGAGCGGGTCGCGAGAGTGATCTCGCTTGCCGAGCAAACCTGGGAAGGCGAGGAGCAAGAGGCCTGGAAATTCCTCAACCGTGCCCACCCTGAGCTTGATGGCTTAGAGCCGATCGACGTCGCACTCACCGAGATCGGCGCGCGCCAGGTCGAGGAACTGTTGCAGAAGATCGAGTACGGGTTGCCGGTCTAGGCGTGAAGGTTTACCGGATCGCCGGAATGCGCCATCCCATTTTCTCAGGCGAAGGGGCGAGGCAGATCGGTGGCCGTTGGAATTCGCCAGGTCATTCTGTGATCTATGCAGGGGACTCCTTGGCGACCTGCCTCCTCGAAATCCTGGTCCACACAAGAGGAGTCAAGCCTCCGGGCACCTTGGGATGGATTGAGATCGACGTCCCCGATTCTGTTTCCATCGAGCGAATCGATCCGGACAATTTGCCCGGTTGGGGCGACTTGTCGAGCACCGCTTCTCAGGCATTTGGGGATCTGTGGATCAAGGAAGCTAGAAGTTGCCTGCTTTGGGTTCCCAGCGTCGCCGCTAGCGGCCTAGCCTGGAATGCGGTCATCAATACCGCGCATCCCGAATTTGCCTTGATTAGTTCTAGCGTTCCTCAGGCGTTGCGGCTCGATTCGAGGCTCTTTCCATAACAATCTTCAGACTATCCCACAAATCGGCATCTGCAACCTCAACCTACCGACCGCAAAGCCACCGCGAGAATCCCCCACTTGCCTTTTGGTTGGGGAAATGCTGCGAAGAAGATTTTTTGCAAATCGTTATCTACAACTGTAGGGATTGTTGTATAGTACCTCTACAAGTGTAGGGATGCATGAAAGGCAACGAACCCAAACCGACCCTTGGCGCGCAGGAACTGTCTCTGTTGCGACACATCGAAAACCATCCCGCCTCTTCCGCGGGCGAGGTGTTTGCCAGTTTTGGCGAGTCAAATGGGCTTGCCCGAAGCACGGTGGAGACCGTCATGGAGCGGCTGCGCAAGAAGGGCTACCTGAAGCGCAAGCTGGAGGAAGGCGCCTTCCGATATCGTACGACCGTCACCTCGCAAGAACTTGAGAGCGGCATGGTGGAGCAGTTCGTTCAGAACACGCTTGCTGGCTCTCTCGTCCCGTTCGTGACCTACTTCTCACGACAAAACCGGCTCTCGGAGACGGAGATCGCCGAGCTCAGCCGCCTCGTGGCGAAGCTTCAACAGGAGGAGTCGGAATGATCGACCGCCTTAACGACGTCGCCCACACCTGGGCTGGTCTCATACTGCATGCCTCTTGGCAAGCGGGGCTGTTAGCGATTCTTGCCTGGCTCCTCTGCCGCGTCTGGAAGCGTATGCCACCAAGTGTGGCATCGACTATCTGGACGATCGTTTGCCTGAAGTTCATCCTGGGTTTGATCCCCCTGGGAATCCCGATCCCTATCCTTCCCGCAACGCCGGTGCAAGCCACGCCGGTTGAGAGCCTGCCGGTTAGCAGCTTCGCCTCTCAGGCACCGGCGAAAGTGGCTGCCGTCTCAAGCATCTCCGTGGAAGCGATCCTGTTTCTCATGTGGCTCGGC
>JACMJO010000276.1 GCA_014380605.1 Fimbriimonadaceae bacterium
AGCCATGGTCGCCTGACGGTAAGCAGTTTGTCTTTGCCAGCTGGAAGCGAAGCAAGAAAGAGCTTGCCTTCTGGGCCGCCGACGTGGAGTCGAAGACTCTCAAGCAGATTTACAAGACGAACCACGATGGCGAGCATCGATCCCCTAGCCTAGCCTCACCTTTTTACAGCCCGGACGGATTGAAAGTGTTCTGCCTCCTGGAAAACAGCGGCTATCGCCAAGCGTGGAGCATCGATCCATCCACCCAAGTCGCGACACAGGTGAGCAAAGGCGATTTTGAGACCTATCCGATCGAGGCAAGCAAAGATGGCAAATCGCTGTTCGTGAGATCAGGCAAGGACAGCCCGGCCCAGATGCAACTCTACAAGGTGGACGTGGCAAGCGGCGAATACACCAAGTTCTCCGAGCAAGTCGGAAGCTATAGCGAGCAAATCACATTGAGCCACGACCAGTCGAAAGCGGTAGCCGGCTTTGCCAATTGGTCTCAGCTTGGCGAAATGTATCTGATCGCCACAGCGGGCGGCGAAGAGAAGGCTCTGACCGACTCCCACCGGAAGGACGCCTTCAACAAGATCAATCAGATCAAGCCGGAAATCTTCACCTATAAGAATCGAAACGGCCAAACGATCTACGGCTATGTGTTCGCGCCCAAAGACTTGAAGAAAGGCAAGCATCCCCTGATGGTCTATGTCTACGGCGGGCCATTGGGCACCAGCAAGTCAATCACCGACGGCGCTTTCAACTCCACTGCCTACCTGTTCAACATGTACCTGACCCAGAAGTACGGTTTTGTGACGGTCACCATCGATCCTCGTGGCCAGAGCGGCTACGGCGCGGACTTTGGCAGGGCCAACTGGAATGCGCCCGGCAAAGCTCAGACCGAGGACTTGGCCGATGGCGTGAAGTATCTGATTCAGAACTACAACGTCGATCCGACTAAGGTCGCGATCAACGGTTGGTCGTTTGGCGGCTTCCAAACCCAGATGTGCATGTACACCGCGCCTGACGTCTTCACGCTCGGTATCGCGGGAGCGGGTCCGACCGAGTGGCAGAACTACAACACTTGGTATTCGGGCGGCGTAATCGGAGAGTCTAGACCTGGGAAGCCAGAGGATTTGGATAAGTTTTCGCTGACCTCCATGGCGAAAAACCTCAAGCATCCTCTGATGCTCCTGCATGGCATGGAGGATACCAACGTGCTCTTCCAAGACACAGTTGCTGTGTATCGGAAATTGCTTCAGTATGGGAAGGGCGATTTGGTGGAGCTATCCCTAGATCCAACCGGGGGCCACGGGATGGGCGGCGACATGAGCAATCGCGACCGCCATGCCATCTATTTGGCATTCATCAAAAAGTGGTGGCGGCTGGACTAGTTTGATCTGTGGGATGTGGTGTGTGACTTGTTAGAAAAAGACCACACACCACTATGGTTCTTGGCCCGTAGATTGTAGGACGCTTAACAAACCACATCCCACAATCCACAGACCACAGGAGGCTAGACGCCTCCACCGCCGCGACCCTGTCCCCCGCCGGGACCACCCGGTCCACCAGGCCCGCCGGGGAATCCTCCAGGACCACCCTGAGGATGTTCGATCTTGAACGGCTTGCCAAGCATGGACTGCCCGGTTGCTTTCTGGTCACCCGATAGGATAGCCACGATCTTGGCGTTCAGAGCCTCGCGGTTCTTCTCCATCTGAGCGCGCATCTTTTCAGGATCGGGACGCTCGCCTTCGCTACCCTGAGGAGGTCGCATGTTCTGGCGGTTGTCGTCCAGAATCTGGCGAATCTGATCTCGCTGATTTTTGCTCAGGTTCACCTTGTCGGCGATATCCTGTCGCATGAGTGCAACGGCGCCCTGTTGCTGAAGACCGATCTCTTGATATCGCTTGTACTGCGAATCGTTGAGAATCTCTTTGATCTTCTTCTCCATCTGAGGGTCCATCTGGCCGCCAGGGCCACCCGGACCTCCTGGACCCCTCTGGCCGCCGGGACCACCCTGAGGCGGGCCACCTTGTGGAGGACCGAATCCGCCTTGTCCACCCTGAGGAGGACCACCCTGTGGAGGGCCGCCTTGTCCGCGTTGGCCACCCTGCCCACCTTGAGGCGGGCCACCGGGTCCGCCTTGACCACCAGGACCAAAGCCACCAGGTCCGCCTGGTCCACCCGGACCGCCTGGACCGCGCATTGGCATCAACTTACCGAGTTCTTGCTTTTGCTCCTCGGTCAGCTTCAACTCTTTCTGAACGCTTGGGTTCATCAGAAGTCGAGGACCTTGAAGTCCTATGCCCGGGCCCATGCCTGGTCCACCTCTCATTCCGCCTGGTCCCTGTGGTGGGCCAAAGCCGCCACCCTGCGGTCCAGCGCCTTGGCCAAACGTCAGCGCACAAACTGCGGCGAGTGCGGCGATAGCTAATAGTTTCTTTTTCATTCCTGCACCTCTATCGGCCACAAGTGGCCGGTTGGTATGTCTGTTGTGGCAATGTTTTATGAGGAAGTTATGTGAAACCTATGCTTAGGAGGTTTTTTCTGAAAAAAGTACAGAAACTTGGGTGCCTTCTCCCGGTTTCGACTCGATCTTCAGACTTGCGCCATGGCCCTCGACTATGGTTTTGCAAATCGCAAGGCCAAGTCCGCTTCCTCCGGTGCCGCCTGTTCTCGATGAGTCGACTCTGTAGAAGCGCTCGGTCAGGTGGACCAAATGCTCGGGGGCAATACCCTCTCCAGTGTCCGCGACGACTACCTCGGGGCTCTTCTCGTCCCTAATGGCCACCGCAACCTTTCCTTCCATCGCATGACGGTAGGCGTTTTCAAGCAAGTTGATAAATACGCGGCGCATCGCCTCTGGGTCGACCTCCGCGTAGACAGCTCGATCAGGGAAATCCACATTGAGCTCAATCGAGTCTGGCTTCAACACTTGCTCGATGGCTTCGCTGACGATCACGCGCAGATCGGATCGCTCCCTCTGAAAGGCCAGTTGGCCGGCGTCCGCTCTCGCGAGCAGAAGCAGTTGGTTCACCAGCCGATTCATCCCTTCCGTCGCCTCGTCGGCAACCCGCAAAGCTTCAAGCCTATCCGCCTCATTGGCTCCGGGTTCAAGGGCCGCGCTTGTGGAAAGCTTCATGCGAGTGAGCGGAGTCCGAAGTTCATGAGAGGCATCGGCCGTGAAACGTCGCTGTTGCTCAAAGGCCAATTGCAAATCGGTAAAGGCCTTCTCAAGCCTGCCGATCATGCTGTTGAACGACTCGCCAAGTTCAGCAAACTCATCCTGACCCTGGATCGGGATTCGCTCGCTCAGATTCGTCCCCGAAATCGCAGTGGCGGCGTCCCTCATGGTTCCAATCGGTCTCATCGCCCGATTGGTGAGGAAGATCGCACCCAAAGCGGCAACCACCAACGCACACGGCAAGAAGATCACAAGAGTAAGGGTCTGCGATTGCCAAAGTCGATCTAAATCCCTGGTCTCCCTGGCGACTTGAACCACAGCTCTCACCTCATTCCCTTCCAACCAGGGCATGGTGAAAACACGAATCCGTTCGCCTTCAAAACTGCCGGAAGTGTAGATTGGGCTCTTGCCGCGGATGACGGCATTCACCGCCTTAAGATCGAACGGGACATCTCCGGGCTGGGATAGCGATTCTATCTTGACGTTGAAGTGTCTAGGTCGACGGAGGTTGGCAATCCGGAACCCTTCCGTATCTAGGCCACGCGGCGGATTCTGGGGAGGCTGTTGCCGCTGGAAGGCGGGCGGTTCGATCGGGCCAAATCCCTGGCCCTCCGGGCCGCCCGGTCCTGGCGGTCCACCCGATTGACCTTGGCCTCTTGGCTGTCCGGGCCCGCCTGGTCCCATTTGAAAACCCGGACCGAATGGAGGTCGCCGCGATCGCCGAGCCTGCTCTTGAAGCTCCCGGTCGATGGCATTTGAGAGCTGGTTTTGGTTGATAAGCAGGATGCCGAAGCCAAAGGCGATGAGCGTCGTACCAAGAATGGCGACGTTCCAAAGGGTGAGGCGAACGCGAAGCGACTGGAATCCAAGCCTCAGCCCTCGCCTCCCGGCCGCCTCAATGTGTATCCGAATCCATGCACGGTTTGGATCAGTTTACGATCTGTGGCAACGTCGATTTTTCTTCGAAGGGAGGTGATGTGAAAATTGACCGTATTATCCAGGCTTTCCTCATTGTTCCAGACATCCTCGAGGATGACCTCACGGGTCAAGATGCGCCCCTCGTTTCGGGCGAGCGCGACGAGCAAACTGTATTCGCGTGGAGTGAGCCGAATAGGTATGCCGCCGCGCTCGACCGTCTTGGCGTTGGTATCGATCTGGAGATCGTCGATTTCAATCTGGCCAGTTCTGTGAACGGCGTCTCTGCGCAATAGGGCCCTTACTCGGGCAGTCAGTTCGCGGACGTCGAACGGCTTTGGGAGGTAATCGTCCGCTCCGCCTTCCAAACCCTTAACCCGGTCGTCGATGGAGTCGCGAGCGGTGAGCATGAGGATCGGTGTGGTAATCCCGGCCTGCCGGATTTCATCGCAGACTTCCCAACCATCCATCTTGGGAAGCATCACGTCCAGAACCACCAAGCCATAGCTTCGGCTGAGGGCCTCGTCCAAGCCGTCTTCGCCGTTGTCGGCGATGTGTACGTCAAGGCGTTCCTTTTGGAGAGTGGAGGCAATCTGGTTGGCGATCTCCGTATCGTCTTCTACAAGTAGTGCGCGCATCTTTGCAGTAGTGCATCTTACGCTGTGTTTGTGAGGAAATCATGAGGCTTGCATATTGCCTCCCTGCCTCCCTGCCTCCCTCCACACAAGGAACGAAGTGTGGAGGGTAGCTTCGGCCACCATTAGTGGTGCAGTCAAGCTGGAACCCCTAACGACTCTTGCGCTAGAAAAGCTTAGCGGGGGTATGAAGGGGGTGTGCAGCGGTCTAACTACAAGCATTGGCGAAACTCCCAAGAGCTGGGCGCGACCCTGTTCATGACCGCAACCTGCTTAGACTTTGCGCACTTGTTCGGTCGCCGTGAAATTCGGGAACTCATGGCCAAGCACTTGATCGAAAGCCACCTAACCTACAATGCCCGATTACATGCTTTCGTGGTTATGACTCACCACTTCCATATCATCTCAAGTGCGCCGGAAACTCGCACCTGTTCATGGCTGATGCAAAAAATCAAAGGAGAAGCGACGAAGCTCCTGAATGGACAACTACTGGAGACCGAATCTGCTCAAACCCAAATGCAGGTGGGCCTCAACGATCGACAACTCTGGAAGAGGTCCTTCCGAGGCATCCCTGTTCAAGACGAGCGCATGATGTCAGATAGCATAGGATACATACACCTGAACCCAGTGCGCGCGGGCTATTGCGAAAACCCAGAACAGTATCGATGGTCCAGCGCCCGTCTATTTCAATGCGGTTTTTATCAAGTCGACTATGGTTTCGACCTAAATAAGTGCCTTGCGGAATTCAGCTAGACACCCTCCACACGGCGTTCCTTGTGTGGAGGGAAATCCTACGGGTTCATCCGACGGATACAATGATTTCGATGCGACGCGTTCTCCTAACCGCACTCTTGCTGGTCGCATCCGCTCTTGCCCTCCCCCAAGAAATCCAGATCCGCATGATGGCGGGCGGTGGGTATGGCATCCCGCCCAAGGAAGCCACCGCCACCACCACCCAAGTCCGCCGCGCAGTATTTGAGGAGTTCCACCGCCAGAACCCAGGCGTTAGGGTCGTCAACGCCGGTGGCCTCACCCTCGCCGATGGTAGCCAAGCCGACAACATGTTCCTCATGTCGATGGCCGGCGACAAGGCGCCCGATCTCTTTTACGTCAATTTCCGCCAGTACTACACCTTTCTAGAGCAGGGATTCGCGAGGCCGCTGGACGACCTTCTCGCCCGAGACAAAGGCGTCATGGATCGGGTCAACCCCACCGTCAAGAAAGTGCTCACGAGCTTCGACGGCAAGATTTACGCAGTTCCATTCTTCCAAGTCGCGGTCGCTCTCTATTACCGCAAGGACCACTTCCTGGAGGCTGGCCTCGATCCCAACAAACCTCCTAGGACCTGGGAAGAGTTCTATGCCTACGCCCAGAAGCTTAGTCAGAAGCAAAAGGGGCGGTTCGGA
>JACMJO010000277.1 GCA_014380605.1 Fimbriimonadaceae bacterium
CCTTCCCGGATTTCGTCGTCTATATCGCATAGCAATGCCTTTTAGACTCATGAATTCGCGATTTCAGCGAACTTGCTGGCAAAGAAAAGCAAGTATTTTTGACCGTGCTAAAAAAACAATAGTTGTTTGTTTAGCTTTTGGAGCCGTGTGTTCGTCCTTCAGTCAAAAGGACCTATCCGGAAGGAAGCAGTATCCACAGTTCCGAACGACCTCTGGCCTGCCCGGCAGCGGCTTCACTATAAGTCCATTAGGCGATCCCTCGTTCTATGGCGCGATTGCTATCAGCATCCCCGTTGCATACTCCCTTGCCAATGGCGTTTGGGTGGGAGGAGTGAGCTTTGCAGGCAGGGATATGCAGCTAAGGTTCCCAAGATTCGATTCCTCAGAGAGCGACTTCATCGGAAATGGAACGGGATGGCTTATGACCGGCTTTGGCGGCAAGTGGGGCAGACTGACTGCAAGCGTAATGGTGCTTAGCTCCCAATTTGACGCCGCATTCAACGCGCTCTACACTCCGCCTGGACAACGGGGACCAGTGACATTTGGCGTGGGCGTTCAAGACTCCTTGGGCGATGGCGGGACAAGCGGACAGGCAATCGACGAGCAGGGTGGAGGCAACAGTCGCTCTGTTTTTGCTACATCGACATGGAAGGTTCGCGACAATGTCTTCGCCACTGCAGGAATCGGCACCAACCGATTCCGTTTCGGTTTTGGCGGAGTGAGTTGGAACATGGACCGGTCTTGGTCCCTGGAAGCAGAGCACGATGGCTACAACTTCAACGGCGGAGTTGCCTATAGGATGAGATTGGGAAACGATGCTGGAAGCGGCTTCGGAAGCCTTATGCTCGGAACGATACGAGGAAAGTATCTGTTCGCGAGTTTGTCGTTTGGTTTCTAGCGACTACGACTCTAAGGCCGAGGTCGCCCCTTCTCTTTGGACTACATAGTTCCAAACAGTTAATCCTTTGCATTGACCACGGAAAGCGTGAAGGCACTTAAATTTTAGAGCACTCCGAACCAGCTACCACGGCCGAGCCGATCAGTCGCGCGGCAAATGGTCGCAGGGGCAAAAAGGAGGCTTGACCTTTTACGTTGCAACTTTTCCTCATGCCTCCCTGGGAGTTCGCAATGCATCCAACAGGCCGTGCCACACTTTGAACCTGCCTAAGTCAAGTTCGGCAGAATCCCGGCACCGCAGAAATCTCGATTCCCAAACGCGGTGATCTTGTGGCCGAAACCGTGGGCCATGGCCATGAGCAGTCGGTTATGGGCGACGCGGTCGTACTTCAAAGACCGGCCCATCTTGAATCCTAGTCCCCCGCCTACAAGCACGAATGGGATGTCTTCCAAAGTGTGGTTGTTGCCTTTGCCAAGCTCGTTGGTCCAGACGATCGTGGTGTTGTCCAGCAGGGTGCCGTTGCCGTCGGGCTCCTTTGTCTCGGTCAGCCGCTTGGCTAGATAGGCCACTTGTTCGCAATACCAATGATTGATCTTGGTCAGTTTCTCTTGCGCTTCCGCGTTGGTATCGGGTTCGTGCGAGAGGTCGTGCTGGCCTTCTTTGATTCCCAGCCAAGTGAACCGCGCCTGGCCCACCGAGTTCGTGTATTGCAAAGTCGCGATTCTTGCCGAATCGGCCAAGAACGCGCTCACCATTAGGTCGATCTGGAGCTTGCTGATCTTGGGGATGTTGTCGTTGTCCTGACGGACGCCTGGGTCGAGAGCGGGAACCTTGTGCCCGACATCCTTCTTGCGTGACGATTGAATCTCCGTCTCCATCTCTCGAACGAGGCTCATGTGCTCATCTAGAAGTTGGCGATCCTCTTTGGATATTTGGCCCTTGACCTTTGCGAGGTCGGTTTGGAGGTCGTCCAGAACGCTCTTGAGGATTTCCTGATCCTTCATCTGACCGTACAGTTTGCCGAACATCTGGTACGGATCGTCGATGGGAGCCACGGGTTTGTTGGGCCCCGCATACACCATTCGAGTCCAAGGGTCCGCATGATCTGGCACCATGACCCCGAACTCCAGCGAACCAAAGCGAGTGCGGGTCAGCAAAGATTTCTGCAGATAGTTCCTGATCTCTTGGTCTATGGATAAACCGCTGGACCAACCAGCCGGCGTATCGGAACCGCCCTGGACATTGCCAGGAAACAGCTCGGTGCCGGTGAGCAGGCATCCGATTCCGCGCATGTGGTTGTCGCCATCGCCCCGGACACGGTCCGATACGCCCTTGAGGATCAGCGTCTTAGTCTTGAACGGCTCCAACGGCTTGAGGCTTTCCTTCAGCACGAAGTCGGTGCCAATCGCATCTGGCCAAAAGGTGTTGGGGATGATTCCGTCGGGGCTGAATAGGATGACCAGGCGTTGCTTGGGCTTCGCCAGCGACTCGGCGAGCGCTAAGGTGGGAAGGCCGGTTAGGAAGGGCATCGAGGCCGCTCCGACTCCAAGTTTTCTTAGGAAGTCCCTTCTGGAATACTCGCTCATTGTTTGCTCGCGGGGGCGGATTCGGGCACGGCGGCCATCATGATCGAAACCATAAGGCTACGAATATTATAGTTGTCCTTTTTGAAGGAGTCTTGAAGATTCGGGAGCGTTTTTGCTCCATAGGCCCGAATCGGCTGTTTGGTCAGATGCTGGAAGAGCTTTTCCGTGAACGCGGCGTGCGCTTCCTCGCTATTCGCGATGTACTTCGCTAAGTCTTCGGCATCCGTAAAGTTGGCCGCGTCCCCGCTTCGAGAAACATAGCTGCCGGTCGAGTCTATCTTCTTCCCGTTCTCCTCTTTTCTCAGCCTGCCGATCGCGTCGTACTTCTCAAAGGTAAAGCCAAGCGGATTGATGAGGCCGTGGCACGAATTGCATGCGGCTGGCTTGGTCTGCAGTTCCACGCGCTGTCGGGTAGTCAAGGTTGGGTGTAGGCTAGCGGCTAGCGGAGTAAAGGCTTGGGGCGGTGGCGAGAGCATTCGCCCAAACATGCTTCGGACTACCAGCACGCCTCGATGGATGGGCGAGCTTCCCTCCAAATAGGCGTATCGGGACATCAGGTAGGGGTGGGTCAGCACGCCAGACCGATCTTCGCTTGCAACTGCCTGAAATGGGGCATCGGCAGGCAAGTTGCCGCCATACAGCTTGGAAAGCCGCCCGTTCAGATACTGAGTCTTGCTCAGCATCAATTGCCGGAAGTCGGCCTCTTTGCTCCAAGCCGTGTTCTGCAGAAACAGATCGAGGGAAGTGCGCAAGTCGGTCGCGGCTGCGTCGTCGAACCCGGGGAAGCTTCGCTGGCTTTTGACGATGTCCGGTGTCTCATCCACTTTGAGCCACAGTAACAGGAAGTCCCGAAGCTTTGTCCAGGCTCGTGGATGGCCGGCCATTCGGGTGGCTTGTTGTTGGATGCCTGCCCTGGTTGCCAGTTGCCCATTCGCCACTGCTTGCAATAGCTCTGAATCCGGCACCGAATCCCACAGGCCAAACGAGAGCTCCGATGCCAATGCGTACGGGTCTTTCCGATTGCCGATCTCTCGGTACAGGAACCGAGGAGACTTGAGCGCCAGGATCACGACTCGCTTGACTGCGATCTCCGGGCTGGCGGCGACTTGAAACTGCTTATCGACGTACGTCTGCTCGATCTCCTTCGTCATGGGCCGCCGAAACGCCCGCGTCACGAATTCACGCGAGAACGCCTTGAGTTTCTCAACGCGATCGGGGGCATTGTTCGGCACACGGGCAATCGACTGAAGATTCGTCGCGATGGTCTCGGCTGCCTCCATAGCGGCATCCGTGGTCGCGTCGTCCCATGCTTTGTTGACCGTGTTGCCTCGCTCATATCCTATGCTCCGGTCGTCGGCAGGAAATGGCGAGTCCACCACGTACGTCGGAGGTGTGCCGGTTGGATACAGGTAGTTGCCAGAGATGGGCTCCGGCGCACTTTTCGGGCGGCGCCACATGAGTCTCACAAAGGCTGGACTTGGCGGGATATCTTTCTTCTTCGCGTCGTCGTTCACGCCCGTCGTCGCCTTCGAGAACTCC
>JACMJO010000278.1 GCA_014380605.1 Fimbriimonadaceae bacterium
CGCGATCTGCTGGCGGATCTTGAACGAGTCGCGAAGCACCTTGGACTCTCGGTACAACCAGCGGCGCTTGGAGACAATGTTTCGGGCCTGCTGGTTGTGGAAAACGGTCGTGGAATGATTGGCTTTAGTGATGAGCATCCGATTACTCGCCAGCGATTCACAATTGCTCATGAAATCGGCCACTTTGTAATGCACCTCTCAAACGGGTCTCTGTTTATTGATAGAGACTTTTCGGCGGTTTACCGTCGGGACAAGAAGTCAGAAACAGGTGAGCAACTGCGAGAGATTGAGGCGAATAGCTTCGCAGCTGCGCTCCTCATGCCTGAATCCCTCGTAAAGCTCGAGATGAGCTCGCTGAACTTTGATTGGGGCGAAGAGCATGCTCTTCGTGTGTTGGCCGACAAGTTTCAGGTGAGTACCCAAGCGATGTCTCTCAGGCTCGCAAAACTTGGATTACTTCACAGCTTTGACGATCCCGTTCGCGATCTATGATGCAGCGGTACGACCACTTGTTACTGGATCGCAATTCACATCAGACCGACCAGTAGCCCTACGATAGCACGCCACCGAAGAGTGGCACACGGATGTTACAACCGTGCTATGGTCACTCGTCACTTCTTTGGGCAATCCGGGTACTTGCCATGCACTCCCGCATTCCGTACAATGTCACGTGTAGCGGTCGTGAGGAACGATCGCTGCATTTCTCACTCGACACGATGAAAGCCGGGGCCCAATCCTGCTCGGATCAATTGAGATTATCGCATTCTAGACAACCGTGATAAACCTGGAGATTCCTGATGTCTGAGCAGTTTTTCTCTCGACCAATCCTAAATTCCCCTTATGAGTACCCCCTCAGGCACTGGGAGTTAGACTCGAGCGGGCAACCCACGCAAGAAATCGCTGAGAGTCGCCGCCGCGCAGAGTTCATCACGCCGATTCCCAAACCTAAAAAAGTACGGGGCAAACCAATACAGGAAGTGATGGTCCTGGACGAAGGCAAGGGCCTATCCACAGCCGACCAACAATACGACGCAACTGCCATCATTAACCTTGTCCGGAAGCACGTTGACGAGTGGCGTTTAATCAAGGACCAATCTAAATGGGGTGTGACGCCCGAGACGGCTCGATTGCTCGACCACTGGCGGAACCATCAGTTCTCAAACGAGCGCCCCTTTTTTGCCCAGATTGAAGCCGTCGAAACAGCCATATGGCTTACAGAGGTGGCGCCAACCGCCTCTAAGGCCTCAAGAGATCTGTTGGACCACCTAGATCGGGCCAACTTTGACGCCCATCCAAAGAAGGACTCTGAAGAACCAGTTCCTGAACTAAACCGACTTGCCCTGAAGCTTGCCACCGGCGCTGGAAAGACGACCGTTATGGCAATGCTGATCGCATGGCAGACAGTTAACTCGGTTCGCCGCCCCCAAGGCAAGCGCTTTACCCGCGGATTTTTAGTGATAACGCCTGGCATAACGATCAAAGACCGCCTTCGTGTTCTCCAACCCAACGACCCCGAAAGCTACTACGCAAGCCGAGAGTTGGTGCCAAACGACATGTTGGTCGATCTTGGCAAGGCAAAGATCGTCATCACGAACTACCACGCTTTCAAGCACCGCGAGAAATTGGAAGTCTCAAAAGGCGGCCGCTCTTTGCTGCAGGGTCGGGGAGAGGCATTGATCACACTCGAAACCGAAGGCCAAATGCTTCAGCGCGTGATGGCCGAACTGATGTCGATGAAGAACATTCTGGTTATCAACGATGAGGCGCACCATTGCTACCGTGAGAAACCAGAGCCTGTCGAGGAAAAAGTAGAGGCGGACGAGCAGGAAGAGGTCAAGAAGAACCGAGAGGCAGCCCGGCTTTGGATATCAGGCATCGAATCGGCTAATCGGAAGGTAGGCGTTACGCGCGTGTTCGACCTCAGTGCCACTCCTTTCTTCCTACGTGGATCTGGCTACATAGAGGGAACCCTGTTCCCATGGACGATGAGCGACTTTTCCCTTATGGACGCGATCGAGTGCGGCATCGTAAAGCTTCCACGCGTCCCGGTCTCTGAGAACATCCCTGGTGGAGATATGCCGATGTTCCGGAACCTTTGGGAAAATGTCCGCTCAAAAATGCCCAAAAAGCGAAGGGGCGAAACTGAACTCGATCCTCTAAGTCTTCCACCGGTTTTGCAAACGGCGCTGGAGGCTCTCTATGGACATTACAAGGAGACATTTGAGCTGTGGCAAGCCAGCGGGATGAAGGTTCCCCCATGCTTCATCATCGTCTGCAACAACACCTCGACATCTAAGCTCGTTTACGATTTCATTTCGGGATTTAACCGCAAGGAAGACGATGGCAAAGTAAGTTTCGAGCATGGGAGGCTGGAGTTGTTCAGGAACTTTGACGAATATGGAGCGCCCCTTCCCCGCCCAAGAACGCTTCTGATCGATAGTGTCCAACTGGAATCCGGCGATGCTTTGGACGACAATTTCCGCAAAGTGGCGGAAGACGAAATCTCCCGATTTAAGCAAGACATCGTAATTCGGACGGGCGATCAGCGGGCCGCGGACAAGATCTCAGACCAAGACCTGCTTCGAGAAGTAATGAATTCGGTCGGCAAGGTAGACCGGATGGGGGAAGGAATTCGATGCGTCGTCTCAGTCTCCATGCTTACCGAAGGTTGGGACGCCAACACCGTCACCCATGTTCTTGGCCTTCGCGCGTTCAAGACGCAATTGCTCTGCGAGCAGGTTATTGGGCGCGCGCTAAGGCGCCAATCATACGAATTGAATGAAGAGAACCTGTTTAACGTTGAATATGCCGACGTGCTTGGGATTCCCTTCAACTTCAACGCCAAGCCGGTTATTGCGCCGCCGCAACCGCCTCGTGAAACCATTCAGGTCAAGGCAATCCGCCCGCAGCGTGACTGGCTTGAAATCGCGTTTCCAAGGGTCCAAGGTTATCGCGTGGAGCTGCCGGAGGAACGTCTGACCGCCCAATTCACGGAAGACTCCAAGCTTGAACTCACCCCGTTTTTGGTGGGGCCCACCATTAACGTGAACCAAGGAATCATCGGCGAGGGGGTGAACCTGACGGTCGAGCACCTCAAGGACATGCGGCCATCCTCAGTTCTGTTTCACATCACCCAGCGACTTCTGTATACCAAGTGGCGAGATCCCGGTGAAGAACCAAAGCTCCACTTATTCGGCCAACTAAAGCGCATAACCCGGGAGTGGCTGGATACATGTCTGATCTGCAAGGGCGGAACGCAGCCCGCACAACTCATGTACCAGCAGTTCGCCGACATCGCATGCAATCGAATCACCGATGCGATCACGCGGCACCACGTGGGCGAATGCCAGATCAAGGCGATTCTGGATCCGTACAATCCCGAGGGATCGACAAGATTCGTTAACTTCAACACGTCAAGGACAGATCGCTGGGAAACCCGATCCGATAAATGCCATGTGAACTGGGTGGTGCTCGATAGTGACTGGGAGGCAGAGTTTTGCCGAGTGGCTGAGAACCACCCCCAGGTAAGAGCCTACGTAAAGAATCACAACCTGGGACTTGAGGTGCCCTACCGCTTTGGATCTGAATCGCGCAAGTACTTGCCAGACTTTATTGTCTTAGTAGACGATGGCCACGGACCGGAAGACATACTCCGCCTAGTGGTGGAAATCAAGGGCTATCGAGGAGAAGATGCCAAGGATAAAAAGTCGACCATGGAAACCTACTGGGTATCTGGCGTGAATCACCACGGCGGATATGGCCGGTGGGCATTTGCCGAGTTTGGCGATGTTTGGGCGATGGAAATGGACTTCAAAGAAAAGGTAGAGGGCGAATTCGAAAAGCTGATCGAGAGAGTGGCCGGACGAGTGCCTGCAGTGAACTGATAGGACTATGGCAAAAGAGAAAGAGGGCTACAAGCGACCGAAATCGAACGCCGACAAGGTGGTGGAGACTACGATTCACTCCTATGCCGCCCGCACAAATCTCCCCAGCGCCGAGTTGCAGCCTATCATGCAGAAGCAGGAGCTTCGTCCGGTCAAGGTAACGTACCCGCGCGGCGGAGGGGGACTGGAAGTGGAAAAAGAAGAACGTAACCCGGACTTCGATCCGCAGCTCATCTGGCGAGGGAAGGATGAACAAGACTGGAGCGACCTCGTGGTCCACGCCCCACCACTGTACATCCAGGAAAAGATTCACCCGAAGGCGCTCATCGACGACCTCTTGCGGCAGAGCAAGAAGAAGGGCACCGGAAACGGAGAGCAACTGGATTTGTTCGCCGACTTCAACGGTATCCCCGAGGGCGCGGACAAGACCGAGTTCTATCAACACGATCAGAACTGGTCCAACCGCATGATTCTCGGCGACTCCCTCCAGGTCATGGCCAGCCTGGCCGAGCGCGAAGGCCTGCGTGGAAAGGTGCAGTGCATCTACTTCGATCCGCCTTACGGCATCAAGTTCAACAGTAACTTCCAGTGGTCCACCACCAGCCGCGACGTGAAGGACGGC
>JACMJO010000279.1 GCA_014380605.1 Fimbriimonadaceae bacterium
AGCTTACGCGGGTGTTCTTAATCTAGGGCGGTAGGAGACCCTGGTTCGGCTAGGGCGCGACTTGCGCCTACTTCTTCTTGCCTTTCTCGTCGGGCTTAGGGGTACCCATGAACTTGTTGTCTTGAGCCTTGGATTGCTTTGCCTTGTGCGCGTCGCTGTTGCCGGATGAGTTCTTCTTTGGTTTCTTGTCGCCCATGAACCCAGTATAGCGGTGAATTTATGTCCCCTGTGGGGTTGGGCCCGCATCGACAAGACATCTAGCGCTTCATCGCCGACTTTGCAAGCTCAAGAAGGTCGCGATCGACGGTAAAGCCGTCCATGGACTCCCACTGAGCTCCAGGTCTACCGTGGTCGACGATGCCGAACGCGCCCGCAAAGTTCCAGAAACCGAAACCCCAGCCAAACTCGCCAAAGACTGAGAAGAGGTCGGAAAACCAGCGGAGCGCGACGTCGTTCGGGGTCTTATTGTAGCAACCGAACTCGCCGATGTGGACTTTGACACCATTGGCCTGCACGTCGCGCCAAGGCTGGTAGAAGTCGTGGAGAGTTTGACGATCCCAGACCTTTCCATCCCAGGTCGTGCCCGGATAGACCGGGGCTGGAGGCCTGCAGACCCTGACCACCAGCCCGCTTCGAAGTGGCTGATCGGCATCGGCTGATAGCCTCGGCCGCTGTGAACGACGTCGAGATCGGCGAGCTCCGGCATGGAGAGGTGGCCACCGGCGAGGCCGTCGATTACGATCGCCCGATTTGGGTCGATGGCTCGGATCGCGGCGACGGTTCGGCGGATCACTTTTTGATGCACGTTTCGCGTGAAGCCGAACTGTCCAACGTCAGGCGGCTCGTTGACGAGGTCGAAGCTTAGGTCGGCGCTACGGACACCTTTGTAGCGCCTCGCCATGCACTCCCACTGGTAGACGAACCCGTCTTGGGCGATCTCATCGGTCCAGAGATTATCTCTTTCCAAATGGTTGGCATTGATGCAGTAGCCAGGCGCACGATGGAAGTTCAGGGAGAGGTGGAGTCCCCTACTCCTCGTTGCTTCCAGGTAGCCATCAAAGTTCTCCCAGACGCTTTCGATGGGGTTTAGGTAGTCGAAGTCGCGAGTCCAGAAGCGGTAATCGTTGGCAATCCTGACGAAGTCGAATCCATGTTTTGCCATAAAATCCAAAGCTGGAAGGTCAGCAGACAATGGCTGAACGTCTGGTCGCCATGAGTACATCCACTGGAAGTTAAAGCCGTAGCGCTGGGTGGGGAATGCAAGGTCAACGGGTGTCATCTCTATCCGTCCTTTAGGCCACTCGATGCGAGACTGCTTACGATCTGTCGTTGGAAGATCGCGAACAGGATGAGGACGGGAAGGATTGAGATCATCGCGCCTGCCATCTGCATGTTATCCTGGCCCGGGAAGCGTCCCTGGAGCATAGCAATCACGAGAGGCAGGGTGAATTTCTTCTCGTCAATCAGAATGATTAATGGGCCGATGAAGCTGTTCCAGGACCCAAGAAGCGTCATTATGCCGAGAGTCGCTTGAAGCGGTTTGGTGAGTGGTAACACTACGGAGGCGAAAATACGGGGCTCGGAAGCACCGTCGAGCATTGCCGACTCTAGCAGGCTATTGGGAATCTTCTCGATGAACTGACGTGCAAGAAAAACGCCGAAGGCTCCTGCCATTCCGGGAACGATCAACGGTAACCATGTATCGAGCCAGCCGAAATCGCGCATGAGGAGGAAGCTTGGAACGAGGAGTACTGACCCGGGAATCATCATCGTCGCCAGCAGGGTTAGAAACAGCGCGTTCTTGCCGGGGAATTTGTGCTTTGCGAAGGCATAGCCGGCGAGAGTGCAAAGGAACATCGCCCCGATGGTGGTGAGGGCTGCGACAATGAAGCTGTTCAGCGTTGCGCGAAGGACGAGATCGCCATCGAACAGGTCGACATAAGGCTGAAGCGTCGGATTCGAAACTCCGAGGCTCACGGTTGGCAAAGAAATCTCGGTCTTTGGCTTCAGTGAGGTTACGACCATATAATAAAACGGCAGCACCATCAACGCTGCTCCGATCAGAAGCAACGCGTAAACGACAACCGATTCGGTTCGAGACTTCTTCAATCGATAGCTCCCTTGCGGCGATAGATTCCGAACTGCACAGCCGTCAGGATCAGGATCAACACGAACAGGATGTAGGCGAAGGCGGCGGATTTACCCATCTCGTAGGTCTCGAAGCCGGTGTGGTAGATAAGGGGCACCATGGTGAGGGCGGAATCATTCGGTCCAAACTTCGCCGCGGCATCGCCACTTTTGTTCGCGAGGACGAAGATCGTTTCAAAGACTTGGAAAGAACCGATCAGACCAAGAACCGTGATGAAGAAGATTTGTGGCCTAAGGCCGGGGACGGCTATGCTCCAAAAACGCCGGAGTGGATTCGCCCCATCCATCGCTGCGGCCTCAAAATGCGAATCGGGAATCTGCTGAAGCCCGGCGAGGAATACGAGGATGGTGAAGGCAAGTCCATGCCAGATCGCGAGGATGATGATGCAGTTGAGGAAGGAATGTTCAGACGTCAAGAAGGGAATTGGGTCCTTGATCGCTCCGATCCAGAGCATGAAGGCGTTCAACCAACCGAGGTTTCCTCCGAGAAACAGCTGGGAAAAGATTAGGGAAATGGAGACGACGCTAGTGACCAGCGGTGAAAAGTAGAGGAAGCGCCACCATCGCTGACCTCGAATCTTGCTGTTGAGCAGATAGGCGAAAACGAGTGCCAACGCAATTCCGATGGGGAGAGTGTAGACACCATATTTGAGGGTTCGGAGCAGACTCGCGCCCAGGTCCCCGGAACTGAAGGCGTCGGTGTAGTTTTGGGTTCCAACCCACTTGGCAGTGGACAGGGGCAGAACGGGGTGGTAGTCGGTGAATGAGAGGTACAGGGCGGTGATGGCGGGGACGAAGACAAAGACAACGGCAAGGATGATCGGGATGCCGACAAAGGCATACGACACCCAGTGTTTTCGGTATTTAGGCAGGGCTATGATGCCAGCAAACAGGACCGCAAGGCCGATGCCGACGACTAACTTGACGACGTCGTGGACATTCGAGCGTCGTTCGTAGTCAGGCAGATTTCGGACGACGTCCCCATACCGTTGTTCATATCGAGCGGTTTCCTTTTGGAGAGTTGCAAGGGCGGTCGGTTGGATCTTGGCGTACTCCGACTTGAGTCTTGCGGCGATCCTGCTCTCTAGTGCGGACTTTTGCTCAGCCATCTCGCCCGCTCCAAACTTCTGAAACAGCTTCGACCGAGTGATGTTCGACTTCCGTCCAATCTCGTCAAGTTGGTCGCGAATATAGGAGGACATCTGATCGAGGAGATTCGATTCCATTCGGCTGGCTTCAGTCGCGCCTTGGATGTTCGGGAGCGTTCTGAAGGAGGGCATGATTTCTTTCACAATCTGCCGCATTCCCTCATAAGGCTGCATTTCTGGCCGACTCCAAAAGGCGTCGTTGGAGTCGGCCCAGATCTCGGGGAGGGGGGAAATTGAGAGGGCAGATTCATCGCCGCGACTCGCGCGATCAAGGATGATCTTCTCCTGAATCCCTCTCGAATTGAGGTACATCATCCACTTCATCGCTTCCGATTTGTGCTTGGAGTTACGGAAGATGACGTACGCGGTGCCGCCCATGACGTTGTTGGCGACGCCATCGTCGGCCCTTGGCCAGGGGGCGACGTCCCACTTGCCTCTAATTTCAGGTGCCGTCTGGTAAATATTGCCTCCAACTGTATGGAGGTCGATGAACATGGGCACCGCGATCGAGGGGTCTTCGGACCGGAACATGCCGACCACACGGCTGCTGAGATCCTTGCCGGGCGAATCGTGCATGTGCCATAGCTTCATGGCTTGGAGCACACCCTTCTGGTAGAGAGGATCGTTCCAGTTGACCTCGGGGCTGTTGGGACCCATTTTTAAGCCTGGTCGGTCGAAGGGGAGGGTGTACATATAGAGCGACCACTGGGCGCCAGATGGAAACCCGAAATAGCAGCGGTAGCCGGCGGCTTCAAGCTTATCAATGAGTCCGTTAAGCTCACTCCATGTCTTTGGAGGCTTGAGGTTTAGCTTTCCAAAAACATCGGTTCGGTAGTAAAGAACGCAGGTGCTCAGATCGGATGGGATGCCAAAGAGTTTGTCTCCGAAGGTAAACATCCCCAGCAGTTGGGGATTCATGCGAGACTCGAGTTCTTGGCTTTCCTTGGGGAATTCAGCACGAAGGTCAACCAGCCCGCCTACGCTCCCGTAGTCGAACGGCCCACCGAGGTTGGTGACGCCAATGTCTGGCGGGAGACCGGCGGCCATGGCGGTGAAGTACTTGGTGGCGAAATTGCCCCAAGCCAGGGGAGTGACTTCGACATGGATTCCGGTTTCGCTTTCGAACCCCACGGCGAGCCGCTTGTACATGTCCGTATCCTTGATGCTTCCCGTTACGGCCCAGAATCTGATTTGCGCCTGGGAGAGTGGAACGCAGAGAAGCATGCACAGAAGTGCAAGAGGATACTTAACTATCGATAGTTCAATTGATCTCACGCAATCGCCATTGATGAATAAGAGGAGTTAGGAACTACTATAACCTAGCTTGCAGTAAATTCGGAGCAAGTTGTATGCCTCGACTTGACTACTGCGGCTTTTCAGCACACCCAGACTTGTCGCTCTCCTTTGCCGCGTCAAGGATTCTACAGGCATCGGCGGCTATCTCGGGATTGAGGATTCCTTCCGGAGTTTTGCCCGACTTCACGCAGTTAAAGAAGTATTGGGCAGAGTTGCCGACTTCAAGTGGGGGCGCCGTACGGCCTTCTTCTCGCCCCACGGTCGAGCGATAGACAAAGTTACCCTGGACGGAGATGGAGCCATCTCGGCCATAGAATCGAGGGTTGGCGGAATGGTCGTCGCCTTTGTGAGCCCAGGTTCCCTCTAGTAAGGCTTGCATCTTAGGGTAACGCAGAATGCAACTGGCATAGTCGTCGGGCACAGAATAGTCTTTCGTGTAGTTCTGGCGGATGCAATACACTGTTTCAGGCATGCCGAATAGCCAACGGCACAGAACGGCTCCGTAGGAGCAGAAATCTGCGATCGCGCCACCGCCGTTGAGGACTTCATCGTGGAGCCACTCTACGAACCACTCATCGCAACCGATCTCCTTGGGTCCGAAGTGGCCGTTGCGGTATTGGAGGGTGAAGACGGGACCGATAGAGTTCTCATCCAGTAGCCGCTTGACCTCGTGGAGCCAAGGCGACCAGGCGACCGGCCAGTTAATCATAAGGGTTTTGCCGCTGGCGTGCATGGCGGCGAGCATCCGGTCGGCATCGACGGCATTGGCGGCCATCGCCTTTTCAACCATGCACGGGATGCCTTTGTTCAGGGCTTGGACCGTGATTTCGGACGACTCGACGTTGTTGCTGGTGACGAGAAGCGCATCAAAGTTCTCATTGGCGATCATGTCTTCCCAGTTGGAATAGGTCTTTCCGAAGCCGCTGACTCGCTCCAGAAGCGGGGTGTTGTCCGCGACTGCAACCAGCTCTACGCCTTCCACTTTGCGAAAGTTCTCGATCAGTCCCCAAACATGGCCATGGGTAAGGCCAGCAACGCCAACTCTCATGGGCCGAGTTTTACCCCTGACTGAAGGGGGTCTAGTACAATTTGCACGCGATGAAGCGGCTTATGTTTACGGTGGCTAGGGGCAAGCCCCGATACGCCGAAATGGCAATGGGGCTGGGCCGCTCTTTGAGCCTAATCGGGGATGAGACGCCCCGAGCGGTGCTCACAGACATCGAGGGCTACGATTGGGCGAAGTACTTCGACTTCGTATGGAAGCCGACAGAGCCTCGCTCCGCGCTCGACAAACTGTTCGCCATTCAGTTCGGCGAGTTTGACGCCGTCTATGCCATCGATGGCGACTGTCTGGCCTTCAAACGATTGGATCCGGTGTTCGCCCATTGCCGAGCTATGCCGTTGGCTGTTCAGGGAACGTGGCAAACCGAAGGGAAGTGGCATGGAGCCGAGGTGGCAAGCGTCTTGGCGAAAGAGAATCTCGCGAAACTGCCAAAATTCAACGGGGGGGCGCTGTACTACGAGAAAGGACCAGACTTTGACCGACTCCTGGAATCCATGCGGGACATCGAAGGTAACTACGCGGACACGGGCTTTGGAGACTTCCGAGGGAATGCATCCGAGGAAGTTTGCGTCGCATTGGCGATGATGCGAACCGGAATCGGCCAAGTCATAAGCGACGATACCGACTTCATGAACACGGGAGCCGGCATCATTGGGAAGTTACACCTGGATGTGACGAGCAACACTTGCCGATTCCTCTCCCGCAAGCAGAAGGTTCGATACGTGGAGCCTTATGTCTTCCACGCAAGCGAATACTGCAACTTCTCCACTTACTGGCGTCAACTGGACCTCCTGAAGAGGCTCGAAAAGTACGAAGACACCCATCGACCGGGATATAGGTCGCGGTGGTTTAAGTTCAGACGGTCTCTGGCACGTCGCCTTCTGAAGCTCCAAGGACGGATCGAGTGAAGAGGATCATCTACACGGTTGCGACCGGCCCGAATAAGTACTCCGAGATGGCGATGGGGCTGGCTCGTTCCCTCAACTTATTGGGCGACAAGACGCCACGGGTGGTGGTGACCGATAACAAGAATTACGACTGGAGCCGCTACTTCGATCAAGTCGTTGAACCCAAAGACGACGGCACAGGAAGTATTTACTTTGCAAAGCTGACCGCGCTTGAGCGGACGGATGCCGACCAGGTGATCTTTATCGACAGCGACTGCCTGGCGTTCAAGTCGCTCGATCCGGTCTTTGACTTGTGCGAGGGCTCTGGGTTGGCGGCGACTGGAACAAAAGCCACGACCGGCGTTTGGTACACAAAGACGGTCGCCGATGTGTGCCGAGACTTCAAGTTGGACTGGTTGCCGGTAATCAACACCGGCGTGCTCTTCTACGAAAGGACCTCGGAGGGCGAGAAGCTGATCACCGAGGCGAGATCGTTTATTTCCGAGTACCAAGCGATGGGATTCGAACTGCTTAGGGGAAATCCATCAGACGAGCCTTGCATCTCGATGGCAATGGCCACTACTGGGCTGGGGAAGGTCCTTCCGCTGGAGCTAAATCTCAACGAATCGGGCGTCGGCCTGATCGGGAAGCTAGAGATGGATGTTATCGCCGGGAGGTGCAAATTCCTATCGGGCAATCCTCATCTGAGAAGGGTCGAGCCGATCGTGTTCCATGCCCATTACTTCAGCAAATTCCGAATCTATTGGCGTGAGCTTAAGAGGCTTGAGGATTTAGAGCGTTATTTGGACTCGCACAAACCCCGCTTCATGAGCCGCGGGACTAGAATTCGACGGACAATCGAGAAGCGATACTTGAAGATGATCGGCAAGATCTAAGCTGGCTGGTATCCTTGGCGGGCGAAATGAGCGAGCGAATCGTCTTTACCGTAGCCCGTGGAAAGCCAAAATTCGCCGAAATGGCGATGGGTTTGGGTCGATCTCTCAAGCTGATCGGAGACAAGAATCGCCACGTCATCATGACGGACATCCAGGATTACGACTGGAAACGGTACTTCGACGACGTCATTCCCGTTTCGGGGGGACGTTCCGCGCTCGATAAACTAACCGCTTTGGAGGTCACGGATGCCGACCAGGTATTGGCTATCGATGTCGACATCCTCGCGTTTAAGAAGTTAGACCCTATTTTCGACTATTGCGCAGGGAAGGATTTTGCGATTCAAGGCTATTTCCACGGCGGCAGCACGTTTCACGGCGTAAAAGTCAGCGAAATCTGTACCAAGTACAACATTCCCCACATCCCTCGATTCAATGGCGGCATGGTCTACTACGAGCGTCAGCAAGGCTACATGGACTTGCTGGCGAAGATGCGAGAGGTGGAATCCAGTTACGACAGCTATGGATTCGATCCTTTTGTGAGGGGCCAACACGCATCGGAAGGGGTCTGCATGCTCATGGCGATGATCCACCAGAACAAGTTCGACCA
>JACMJO010000280.1 GCA_014380605.1 Fimbriimonadaceae bacterium
CCGCTTCCAGGATAAGCGAATCCATCGAAACGTCCGGTCTTGGGACGTGTTGTGGACCGCCAGTGTTTTGGAGCCGGTTGTATCGCAGTTCGATGGTTTTTGGGTCGATGCGGCGTCCTTTGTTGCCGTAGATGGCGATCATCGTGACTACATCTTTGCGACTATAACTCGGATCGCCACCCTTGCGACCGTGGCCATTGATCTTTGATGACTCAACTCGGCTAGTTCCAAAGATGCCTTTCTTCGTGAGTTCTGCATCCACAAACTGGGCTTGATAGTAACGGTCCGCCAAGTCTATGACCTCGTAACGTACATCACCAAACGGAGCGCTGACCAAAGCGGCGGCAAAGAAGGCGAACATCTTATCCCTTCTTCATTGCAATAATGAACAAGCCTACGGGATCGCCCGACTTCTGAACCGAGCCCTTGATCACTTCGCGCTGTCCATTCACTGGCATCTTCCGATCCCCATGGCACTTGGCACAACTCAGATCAGGCGCATCGACTCGATGGGCCATGTATATCCAGCCATCTTTTCCTTGCTCTGAGAAGTCAGCCTTGTTGCTGGCCCAAGCTTTGCGTCCGAAATCGACAACTTCCCAGGCTCGGGGAGCCATTTGCGATTTCTGGCTGATGTAAGCCGGTCCCTTGGCGCGGATGGTCGTATAGGTTCCGTAGGAGAAATCGCGATAGTTCGGATTCGCATTCGCGAACTCATTCGAACCTGGCGAAGGCTTTGTCCCGTTATCCAGCTCGAATTGTCCGACGGTGTAAAGTGCGACATCTACGCCCGAATCTTTCAGGACGTCGATCGCCTGCTTCTCCGAATCGTTTTCTGCCGACATCAGAGGCTTCCTCTCGTCCATCTTGAACCACACGCCATCAACTTCAAACTCATAGCGTCCGTTGGGGAGGGGGCGAGTCTTTTCCTTTGGCCATTGACCACTTTTCTCCATGGTTGGGCCGTAGTGCATTCGCCAGTCTTTTCGCACAACTCGGGACATTCCAAAGTCGACATTTTGGCGATCCGTGAAACGCCGATTCAACTCTGACTTGAGGGTCTCCGCGGCGGCGAGTTCCTTGGACGAGAACACTTTGGAGACAACGGGATCAGGTGCGCTGACCTCTGGAGTGTGGTTGTTCATTCCCACCATCACCGTACAGGCGGCAAGTGCGGCGAACGAGGACGCGAAGAATAGCCAAGGACGATTGAGTTTTGTCATTTCTGATGCCTCTTGCAAGTGCGTGTCACTAATCAGGACGTTCGTTCATTGCAACGGTTTCATGAAAGGTAAAGTTTCCGTATGCCCCAACCTTCCAATCGCTTCAGCATGATTCCGCCCTACCTCTTCGCGGAGATATCGCGCATCAAAAATGAGGCGATTGCAAGTGGAGCCGACATCATTGACCTTGGCATTGGCGACCCCGATTTGCCCACTCCCCAGCCCGTCATCGACGCCCTCTGCAAATCTGCTCAAAAGCCCACGACTCACCGTTATGACGAGACGCCACGAGGCTGGACAAGCTTTTTGGAAGCCGCCGCCAGCTGGTATGGCAAAGAGTTTGGGGTGAACGTGGATGCAGCGACTGAGGTTGTCCAACTGATCGGATCCAAGGAAGGTCTGGCCCACTTGGCTTGGGCATACATCGATCCCGGCGACCTTGCGATTGTTCCGAATCCTGGCTACACCGTCTACAAAGTGAATACGCTAATGGCGGGCGGGGACGTGTTCGAAGTTCCGCTTCGAGAATCCAACGGCTATCTGCCGATTCTTGCCGACATTCCGACGGATGTCGCCAAGAAGGCCAAGCTGTTCTATGTTTGCTACCCGAACAACCCAACCGGAGCGATTGCGACGAGCGAATTCTACGCCGATCTGGTTCGTTACTGCCGTGAGTACGACATCCTGTTGGTGAACGACATGGCCTATGCGACGGTGGCTTACGACGGTTACAAGAATCCGACCGTGCTTCAAGTCCAAGGGGCAAAAGATGTGGCGATCGAGTTCCACTCCCTTTCCAAGATGTACAACATGACGGGCTGGCGACTTGGCTTCGCGCTTGGCAATACCAATGCCGTCAACAATCTCCAGAAGCTGAAGTCGAATATCGACAGCAAGGCTTTCCCGGCGATCGCGGAGGCAGGCGCTCACGCCCTTACCGAGGTCGACAATAAGCACACGATCGAAATGTATCAAAGGCGTCGAGACCTGCTGTGTGATGGATTGAACGACATCGGATGGAAGGTTCAAAAGCCGAAGTCGGCCTTCTACGTCTGGGCGCGGGTGCCTCGGTCGGACATGTCCAGCGCAGAGTTTGCGGGCGAGATTCTCAAGAAGGCCAACATCGTGATGATCCCGGGCAACGGCTATGGGACGGAAGGCGAAGGCTATGTGCGCATGTCGCTGACTTTGATGGGTGACACGGACGGATCAAGGTTCCAGGAGGCGGTGCGGCGCATTAAGGAGTCTGGGTTGGTGCCTCAAGCTGTTGGGGTGTAGGAAGATTCTCGGTTTTAGGGTGCTGATGAGCAAAACAAGTGCTCACTTCAATAGTTTTCTGAACTCATCTACCGACAATCCAGCGACTCTCACCAGTTCTCCCATCGTACACGGCTTAATGGGATTCTGACGAGGTATGACAAAGGTCGTCTCCTCGCGCTTCATCACGACATGTCCAGACTGACGGCGACTGTAAACCCGCACTTCTGAAAGGCCCGGATGGCATCCTGGTGATTGATGCCCGGAACCCTAAGCAACTTTCACGTCTATCGACACCGATTCCGGCTCACCCTCGTTGGCAGACTCTTGGGATACTTCCAAATAGAGGAGAATTGCCTCCTTAACGTTATCAAGTGCCTCCGCTCGGGTTTCGCCCTGGGAGACGCAGCCAGGCAAGCCTGGGACGACTACCGAGAACCCGCCTTCGTCCTCGGGGATTAGGCGTACCGCATACTTCATAGCGACATTGTACTAAAGTCTGCTGAGGCTTCTAAGCTCATGTGAATTCTTGAGTACAGCAGATTGGTCGAATACAACCAGATACAATTCTTCACCCGTGACTTACGAAAAAGCTCTCGCCTACATCGCATCCCTTGAGACACGGGGCTGGCGCTTGGGGCTGGACCGAATGCAGGAGTTTGCCAACCGGCTTGGGTTGCCTGGTTCGCTTGGCGAAGTTGGCGGGCCGCAGTTCATCCACGTGGCCGGGACCAATGGGAAAGGTTCGGTCACGGCCTACCTCCAGTCGATGCTGATCGAGTCTGGCTACTCTACGGGGTCATTCTTCAGCCCGTTTGTCTATGACCCACGAGAGCGGGTGCAGATTGGGCGACGGTTGATACCCAAATCCATCTTTGCCCTCCTGACGGAGTGGATTCGGCCCTTTGGAGAATCGCTGACGGAGACGAAGTTCGAAGGGGTCACGGAGTTTGAATTCAAAACCGCGATGGGGTTCCAGTTTTGGAAGGAAATGGAAGCCGAGTGGGTGGCTCTGGAGGTTGGGCTTGGCGGGCGGCTAGACTCCACGAACATCGTCACGCCCCGATGCTCGGTGATCGTCAGCATTGGGAAGGATCACACCCATATTCTTGGGGATACCTACCACCAGATCGCGGAGGAGAAGGCGGGAATCATCAAGCCGGGGGTTTCGGTAATTGTGGGCGAAATGCCGGAGGAGGCACTCTTGACTATCTTGAAGATTGCCCAGGAGCGCGGGTCGGAGGCTTGGGTATTTGGGCGAGAGATTTTGC